>JBFLXF010000588.1:0-2264 GCA_040757515.1 Actinomycetota bacterium | reverse complement strand
GTGGGTACGAAGGAGAAGCGACCCTGCTCTACCAGGTAGCCGGAGAGGGGGAGCGTGATCTCCATGGGCACCGGCAGGTGCAGCCCGGCGAGCGCGACAAGCACGAACACGCCCGCGTATCCGAAGGAGTAGACGGTCTCTACGATCCATCGGGAGATGTCGCCGAGAAGGTCTCCCACCTCGCTCCTCCGCTCGCCGGGTACGTCCCGGCCGTTCGTTGACACGGACCCTCCAGGATACCCCGTCCCGGCGCGGACGGCTCAGGCGTGCGGGGCGGGGCGGTGTTTCGTCAGGGTGAGGGTGGTCCCCTCACCGGTCGAGGCGTCGTACTCCACGGAGTCCATCACGCTCCGGATGATGAGGATTCCGTAGCCCCCTTCCTGCGGCTCGCTCAGATCCGGCGGCTCGTAGCCGGTGAGATCGAACCGCCTGCCGAGATCCCGGATCCTGATCTTGAGGCTCGTCTCATCTATCTCCAGGTGCAGTTCGATGGGCTTGCCCGGCTCTCCGCCGTAGGCGTGCCGGATCACGTTCGTGCAGGCTTCGGAGACCGCGAGCCCGAGACGCCGCACCTCATCCTCCGGGAAGCCTGCATCGCTCGCGTGCCGGGTGAGCCAGCGCCGGGCGCGAGCGACCTCCTCCATCCGGCTCTCTATCGTGAGGTCCGAGCGCACGACCGGCCCGCTCAAGCCCGCTTCGCCGCGCGTCTGGTAGCGGGGCGTGAGATGCGGCGGCGGACGGGCCTTTGTGAGGACACGCAGCCATGTTAGTTTCGGCTTCGGGCGAGGTCAAGCGCGGCTGGAGAGCATACATGATGTAGGGTAAGCTACCGTAGCGATACGGGAGGGCGGCGCCGCGAAGCGCCGTAGGACGAATCTGTGAGGGAGGCGCATTGGACTTTCGGGATCCGGAGCGGGGTCAGGGCGAGCCCGAGGGCCGGATTACGCGTCACCGCATGCTCGGCGAGATCAAGGGCAGAGAGTCGGCGGAGCTTGCTCCTGAGGGGACACTCGACATAGAGTCCGCCGACGACTTCCGCGGGGGCTTCATCCGGCTGCTGGAGGCGGGTATCGAACGCTTCTTCGTGGATCTCGGGGGCGTGGACTACATAGACAGCACCGGTCTCGGCTCTCTTATGCAGCTCTACCGGGAGGCGAGAGACCGGGGCGGGGAGGTGCGCTTCTACAACGTCACTCCGGCGGTGCGCGACATCTTCTCGCTCACCCATCTCGACAAGGTCATAACGATAGACGAGAGTCGCGAGGCGGCCTTCGCAGGGGCGGGTGGAGGCTAGAGCGCGCAGGGCTAAAGGTTTCGGGACTGCGCCCCGATAACAGGACGTATTCGCGAGAGCGGCGAACGTTCGTGGATGCGCGCAAGCGCGGCGGAGCGGGGCCAGCGGCGAGCATGAGGATGAGGCATCGCCAGACCTGTGACGGAGACAGATAGATGAACCGGGACGAGAGACGTGACGACTCCGCCGGCCGCCGCTCGCCGCTGGCTGGTATCTCAGGATCCTGGGACGCGCGCGGCGTCCTATCTGGAGGAACGCAGTCGCTGGCCTACGCGGAGATAGCGCTGGGACTCGCGGTCCTTGTCACGGCGAGTCTGCTGTTCTTCCCGGAAGATCCCGGTTTTCTGACGGTGGCGCCGCACCCGTTCTGGGTCGTGGTCCTCGCCATCGCCGCGCGTTACGGGGCGCTTCCCGGCTACGCCGCCGGGGTCGCCTCCGCCGCCGTCTACCTGGCGCTCGCCGTCTGGCAGGCGGGCTCCTTTGCGGAGGCAGACCTGCTGAGCGCGCGCGTGCTCGCGGAGCCGGTCCTGTTCCTGCTCGTCGGGGCTTCTCTGGGCGAGCTGCGCGAGGCGCGCAAGCGGGAGCACCTGCGCCTCGCCCGCAGATACGATGAATTGGAGGAGAACGTCCGGGACCTCGCCCAGCGCTACCTGGCCTCTATGGAGCTCAGCCGGGAGCTGGAGCGGCGCATCGTCACCCAGACCGCGACGGTCACGACGCTCTACGGGGCGGCCAAGGCGCTCGAGGGGCTGGAGGTAGAGGAGCTCGAGCCGGCGGTTCTGGAGCTCGTCGCCAGCTTCATAGAGGCCGACGCCTGTTCGCTCTATCTGCGCCGGGAGGGAAGGTTCGTTCTGGCGGCGTCGCTGCCGGCGCGCTCCGGGCGGCCCGAGGAACTGGACACCAGCCGTGGGCTTCCGGCCGTCGTGATGGCCGGAAAGCGGGCGGCGACGGTGCGGGAGATCGTGGCCGA
>JBFLXF010000587.1:0-2267 GCA_040757515.1 Actinomycetota bacterium | reverse complement strand
ACCATAGGCCCGTGGAAGGGGCCGGAAGGTACACACTCTCTGTCCGTTACGTACATCGGCACGTTCTTTCCCTGCTCCAGGTGCGTCAGCCGCAGTCCCGCGGCGAGCAGTGCCGCCTCGAACGTGAAGCTGCACCCAAGTAGAAACGAAACCAGATCCTCACGCCAGTACGCGAGGATCTCCGCCGGCTCGTCCACCAGCTCGCCGCTCTCGTAGACGCGGTAGCGGGGCACATCCGTGCGCAGGTCCGCCTCCGGGGCCATAACCTCAGGCGTGGGGGAGCCCGCGTCGGTGACCTCCAGTACGGGGCAGGGCTTCGGGTTGCGCACACAGAACTTAAGGAAGTCGAAGGCGTATGGCTCGGGTAGGATCACCAGGTTCGTCTGGACGAATCCCGGCGCCAGTCCTCCGGTCGGTCCCGTGTGCTCCCCGGCGCGTATGCGGGCGCGTATCTGCCCGACGTCTGGCTCGCCTCTGTCGGACTGCTGCTTCAACACGCTCCTCTCGTATGAATCTTGCTCGGATCATAGCTTGCGCCGCGGTTCTCGGGCAAGCGCGGCGGCGAGACTCTGTGCTCTGCTAGCATTGGGGGTAGGAGATCCGGGGAAGGAGGCGTAGTGGAGATACCGAAGGCCATGATCGTCGAGCGCATCCGCAGCCGCGACGGCGCCGGTAAGGCAGATGAGGCGGATAGAGAGCTGCCGGACAAGCTGGACACCGACACCGATGCGGGATTGCTCAGGAAGTACGGCCTCGACCCGGAGGAGCTGAAGGGACAGTTCGGTGGCCAGTCGCCCGCGGCTGGCTGATCTGTATAGACGAGCCGCGCCGGGCGGCTGCATAGAACCAGCAGGCTCTGGGGACCTCGGGCGCGTCACCACGACGCTCTCTTGCGGAGCGTATCCACGGTTACCGAGACGCGAACCTCCAGAGGCTCGCGGCTGGCGCTGAGTCGTCTTTCGACGTCGTCGGCGCTCAGGTGGTGAGCGCTCGGGCCCATCTCGACCAGCATGCTGGCTTCGGCTCGACTCAAGGCGAGCCCGAGGTCCACTTCGCGGCTCTGCTCGGGCCTAAAGTGCGGCGCGAGCCTCTCTAGAAGGCGTTCTCGCTTGTCTCTCTCAACGGAGAGTAGCCCGACCCGGGAGGCCAGTGGCTCCAGGTGGTGCGGCTTCGGCGTCACGGCGACGAGCGCTCCGCCGGGTGTGAGGACGCGCCTCATCTCTTTGGCGTTGCGGGGAGCGAATACGCTCAACGCCAGCTCTGCCGCGTCGCTACGGACGGGTAGTCGAGACCAGGCGTCGCAGCCCACGGCCCCTATGCGCTCGTGGGCGCGAGCCGCCCGCCGCAGCGCCGGACGCGACGCGTCGAGTGCGAGACCTCTCCAGCCGGGGAGCCGGTCGAGGAGCCACGCCAGGTAGTAGCCGGTGCCGGCGCCGAGGTCTACGACGCATCCGTGTTCGCTGCGTTGTCTCCCTAACGCCTCCAGGGCGGCATCCGCTACGGCATCCGCGATGGGGTCGAGGTAGCCTGCGGCGAGGAAGGCCTGCCGGGCGGCGACCATCTCTGCCGTGTCGCCCGGATGCGTTCGTCCGCGCGGCGGGAACAGGGAGACATAGCCCTGCCGCGCGATGTCGTGGCTGTGCCCGCGGGCGCACCGCAGTGAGCCTCCCAACATCTCCAGGGACTCGCAGCACAGCGGGCACTGCAGGACGTCGAGCACTTCAGCGAGCATGCTGACCCTTTGTCGTGATGCGGTGGCGGCCTGCCGCTCCCGTGTCCCGCGCGCCCTGATCCGGACGAGTGGCGGAACGTGAGGTGGTCCGAATCAGGACGCACCATGCCGGGGGATGGGCGGCAGAGCTTGAACCGCTCGCAGGCATCTCGGCACCATACTATAGACGAGCAGAGAGGCCGTTCAGCAGCCCGCGGTGCGCCGCCTCGCGCATAGCTGCGCCCACGTCTATCGTGGTCGGGCCGCAAGGGTCGAGGCGCACCTCCACCCGGTCGGCGGGGCAAAGCTCTATCTCGCGCTCGCCGTCGAGGGCGAGGCTGCCGGAGAAGGACTCCAGCTCCACGTGCTCTCCCGGTTCCAGCCGCGCGTACTCCGCCACTCCGACCGGGACGACCAGGCCTGGAGAGATGGGCGCGGTGAGGACCACCTCCGCGTCCTCAGGTGCCGCGAGGCGCACGTAGAGGCCGTGAGGGGCGGAGCGCGAGACCGGCTCCAGCAGGCCGGCGATGGCCGAGAGTCCCACCGCGTCCGGTGC
>JBFLXF010000586.1:0-2273 GCA_040757515.1 Actinomycetota bacterium | reverse complement strand
CCCCGGTCGCCCGCGAAACCCCCTCCAGAAACTTGACCGCCGCCGGATCCGCGAACGCATAGGAGAGCCTGTCGGCATACACAACCCCTACAGCCCCGGCCCGACCACGCCGCAGCCCCCGTCCCTTCGGATCCGGCCCCGGATACCCCAGCCGCCGCGCCGCCTCAAACACCCTCTCCCTTAACGCAGGTGAGAGCTGGTCCGGACGGTTGTACGCGTTCGAAACCGTCGCCAGCGAGACGCCAACCTCCGCCGCCACCTCTCTCAAGGTCGCGCGACGAACGAATCGCCCACCTCTCGTCTTGACACCCATCCTATCCGCATGATACCGTCCTTAAACGATTAAGTAAAACGTTTCAGACAAGGATGAGCATTGATCGGGCACATAAGCGTTGTGGAGCAGGCGGACGCGAGCTTCGCGCGTGCTCGCCGCCGGGCGCTGCTACGTCGGCTGGTGGCTCGTGCCTGGGGGCCGCGCGCGTCGCTTGCGGCGTTCGACGAGGCGAGCTCTGCGGGCGGAGAACCGGCGTTACTTGGGGCGGAGAACCGTCGAGGCATCGAAGGTAGTGGGCAGTGTGGGCCGGTGGCGAGAGTTCGACCGCGAGTTCATGCCGGTAAGGGCGAGCGCGGAGCGGTGGAAGCGCGTTGATGAAGCGTTTCACCGGGGAGAAGAGCTGCCGCCGGTCAGCTTGTACAGGATCGGGGACAGATACTACGTCCACGACGGCAACCACCGCGTCAGCGTCGCCCGGTATGAGGGGGTCGAGATGATAGATGCAGAGGTCACGGAGTTCTATCCTGCGGCGTTCCTGGCGAGGGGGTAGGTACTTGAGGCCGGAGAATGCGGACGTGGGGGCTCTGCTGCGGGCGAGGCTTGCGGTGCTTGCGATCTTCTTCCTCAACGGCGTCGTGGTGGCGAGCTGGTTCGTCCGCATACCGGCGGTACAGGAGCGTCTCGGCCTCAGCGAGGGACTTCTCGGCGTCGCGCTGCTCGGCTCGGCGGTCGGGGCGATGGCGGCGATGCCTGCGACCGGGTTTCTGATCTCGCGCCTCGGCAGCCGCCCCGTCGTTGCGGGGGCGGCGCTGTGCATCTGTGGGTCGCTCCTCCTGCCGGCGCTCGCGCCCGGCCTGATTCCGCTCACCCTCTCTCTGGTGGCATTCGGCGCGAGCAACGGGGCGCTCGACGTCTCGATGAACGCCCATGGTGTGGCGGTCGAGAAGATATACGGGAGGCCCATCCTCGCCTCCTTTCACGCCGCCTTCTCCCTCGGCGGGCTTGCGGGATCGGCGCTCGGCGGGCTCGCCGCCGCCGGGGGCGTCGGGGTCTTTCCCCACTTCCTGGCGATCTCCCTCCTCTCGTTGCTGGCCTTTCTCCCCGCCTTCGCCGGGATGCTTCCCGCGAGCGCGGACGCCGGGAGCGGTGGTGAGGGACCGGCCTTCCGGTGGCCGACGCGGGCGCTGCTGGGGCTTGGCATAGTCTCCTTCTGCGTGTTACTCGGCGAGGGCGCGATGGCCGACTGGAGCGCCGTCTACCTGAACGACACGCTCGGCACCGGTCCAGGACTCGCCGCCGCGGGCTACGCCGCCTTCTCGGTCGCGATGACCGCAGGCCGGCTCGCGGGCGACCGCCTTACCCGGCGCTTTGGCCCCGTAGCCCTCGTCCGCTCCGGCGGCACCCTGGCTGCGGCGGGGCTCGGGATCTCGCTCCTCATCGGTCATCCCTTCGCCGCCCTCGCGGGCTTCGCCTGCGCGGGTCTGGGCTTCTCAATTGTCTTCCCCGCCGCCCTGAGCGCCGCCGGCCACTCCGGCGACATGCCCTCGGGCTCCGCCATAGCCGCCGTCTCCACCGCCGGGTACTTCGGATTCCTCGTCGGCCCCCCGGCGATAGGCTTTCTCGCCGAGCTTCTCGGCCTCGGCGGCGCGCTCTACCTGGTCGTTGTCCTGAGTGCCACCATAGCCCTGCTCTCCCGCACGGTAGAGAGTGCCGGAAAAGGGTAAGCTCTGGAACCTGATGCCGCTCGATGGAAGGGAGGCGCTTTTGACCGAGACGTACGAGAATCGCCCGAGGACAGGAGAAGCTTACGAGCCGCTCGCCTCAGCGAAGCTCACAGACCGCGACGGCAGCAGCGCGCGCCTGAAGTCCGGCTCGACAACGGTCGAGATCACCGCACTTGCCCCCGACCTCTTCCGCGTCGGCGCGTTCCCGAACGGGAGACTGCCGGACTACCGCTCCGAGGCCATCGCGAAGGAGGAGTGGGAACCGGTGGAGGTCG
>JBFLXF010000585.1:0-2279 GCA_040757515.1 Actinomycetota bacterium | reverse complement strand
ACGGCCACCCCGTGAGCGCGGGCGGCGGCTCTATAGCCTGGGCCGACGCGGGCGGGGCCCTGCGCGTCGGCCCCCACTCGGCGGGCGCCGAACCGGGGCCCGCGGCCTACGGCAGGGGCGGCGAGGAGCCGACCGTCACCGACGCGAACCTCTACCTCGGCTACCTGGCCGACGGCGCGGAGCTCGGCGGCGAGGTGGTCCTCAGGCGCGGGCTCTCGGAGAAGGCCCTGAGCGTTCTCGGCGAGCGGCTCGGTCTCGGTGCGGAGGAGGCGGCTTTAGGCATAGTGCGCGTCGCCAACGCGGAGATGGTGCGCGCCCTGCGCGTCATAAGTGTCGAGCGGGGTCTCGACCCTAGGGACTTCGCCCTCCTCGCCTTCGGCGGGGCCGGTGGGATGCACGCCTGCGCCCTGGCCGACGAGCTCGGTATGAAGACCGTCCTCATCCCCCGCGCTGGCGGCGTGCTGTCCGCCTTGGGGCTCGCGATCTCCGACCTCCGCCGCGACTACGTGCGCCCCTACCTTGCATCCCTGAAGAGCGTGGAGAAGGACGAGTTCGAGAAGAGGTTCGCGGAAATGGAGAACGAGGCGGCCGGAGATCTGGAGAGCCCCGAGTACATCCGCCGGGCCGACCTGCGCTACCGGGGCCAGTCCTTCGAGCTCACCGTGGAGGCGGACGACCTGCGGGGGCTGGAGAGGCGCTTCCACACGGCGCACGAGCGGCGCTACGGCTACCGCATGGAGGACGAGCCCGTCGAGCTGGTGAACCTGCGCCTCACCGCCACCGTCCCCGTCGGGAAGCCGGAGCTCTCCGAGGGGCCGCCGGAGGGAGAGGCGCAGCCCGGAGAGCGGGAGGCAAACTTCGACGGCGAATGGAGGAGGGTCCCCGTGCTGGAGCGCGAGAAGATGGGCGAGGGCTCGGAGGTCGAGGGACCCGCGATCGTGGAGTTCAGGGAGTCCACCTGCGTGGTGCGGCCCGGCTGGGGCGGTCGGGTGGACGGCGTGGGCACGCTCGTGCTGGAGAAGCACGGTGGATAGGCTCGACCCGGTCACGCTCTCGGTGCTCGCGAGCGCGCTCGCCGGGGTCGCGGAGGAGATGGGCGCCGTCCTCATCCGTGGGGCCTACTCCTCAAACATAAAGGAGCGGCGCGACTGCTCGACGGCCCTCTTCGACGCGCGCGGGCGGATGGTCGCCCAGGCCGAGCACATTCCGGTCCATCTCGGCGCGATGCCGGAGGCGGTCGCGGCGGTGATGCGGCGCGACCCCGATCCCGGCGACGTCTTCGCCATAAACGACCCCTACTCCGGCGGGACCCACCTGCCCGACATAACCCTCGTCTCGCCCGTGGCCTACAAAGGTGAGATCCTGGGCTACGCCGTTACCCGCGCGCACCACTCCGACGTGGGCGGGATGCGCCCCGGGAGCATGCCGAGCGACTCGCGCGAGATCTACCAAGAAGGCATCATCATCCCGCCGGTACGCCTCGTGCGCGGCGGCGAATATGTCACCGACGTGCTCGAGCTGCTGCTCGCCAACGTGCGCACCCCGGCTCTAAGGCGCGGGGATCTGCGCGCCCAGATCGCCGCGAACAACATCGCCGAGAAGCGAGCCGCCGAGCTCATCGAGCGGCGGGGCAAAGAGACGGTTCTGGCGGCGTTCGAGGAGGTGATCTCCTACACCGAGCGCCGCACCCGCGAGGCGATAAGCGCCCTACCCGACGGCGAGAGAAGCGCCGAGGATTTCCTGGAAGGCGACGGCATAACCGACGAGGACATACCGCTCAGGGCCACCGTCAGGGTGGAGGGCGAGGAGATGGAGATAGACTTCTCCGGCACCGCCGACGCGGTCGCGGGCAACGTGAACTGCCCCCTGCCCGTCACCCGCTCGGCCTGCTACTTCGCCCTGCGCGTCCTGCTGCCAAAAGACATCCTCGCCAACGCCGGCACCTACGCCCCGCTTACCATACGCGCCCCCGAGGGCTCGCTGGTGAACGCGAGGAGCCCCTCGGCGGTCGTCGCGGGCAACGTCGAAACGAGCAATCGCATCGCAGACGTCGCCCTGGCGGCGCTCTCGGGCTTCGCGCCGGAGGAGATCCCGGCCCAGGGCCAGGGCACGATGAACAACCTCGTCATCGGGGGGCGCGGCTGGACCTACTACGAGACCATCGGCGGCGGACAGGGCGCGAGCGCCAGGGGACCGGGCCCCTCCGGTGTCCACGTGGGGATGAGCAACACCCTCAACACCCCTGTGGAGGCGTTCGAGCTGGAGTACCCGATGAGGGT
>JBFLXF010000584.1:0-2280 GCA_040757515.1 Actinomycetota bacterium | reverse complement strand
GCCGCGCTCGGCCTCGCGCTGCTCTCCGGCGACGCGCCGGAGGTGGCCGTCGCCCTGGCCCGGGACGGCGGGCCGCGTACCTCGCAGATCGTGGATAACTTCTCGCTCGCGAACGCCCTGCGTGCCGGCGTCTCCGCCGGCGGCGGGCCCGAGACGCTCGTCCACCTCTCGGCCCTCGCGCGAGAGGCCGGCGTCCCCGGCTTCTCGCAGATGGTCCGGGTGCTCGCCCCCGAGACGCCGGTCTTCGTCGAGCCTGACTCCCCCTGGCTGCGCGAGCGCGGCGCGGGCGGCCTCCTGGCGCTCCTCTCCGCCTCCGTGCCCGGCACGCTGCACGACGCGCGGACCGTCGCCGGGCCGCTCAAAGGGCTGCTGCCTGACGCCCCGCCCGTCCCCGATCCCCCCGGCACCCGCCTCCTCTTCGTGCGCGGACGTGCCTCCGGCACGGAGGGAGTCTGCCGGGCGCGCGACGCGGACGCCGGTATCGCCGGCGAGTGCCGCGTCTTCGGCTCGGAGGCGGAGGCGGCACGGGCTGTGGAGGGGGACGAGATAGGGCCCGGCGACCTCGTCGTCGTGGGCGGGTGCGGGCCGCGCGGCACGCCGGGGCTCTCGCGCCTGGACGCGCTCGCCGCCGCGCTGAATAGGGCGGGCCTGAGAGATGCCACCGTGCTCACGGACGGCCTTGCGCCGGACGGCGCTCCGGGGACCTGGGTCTCTGTCCTCTCCCCGGAGGCGGTGGCCGGAGGCGTGATCGGAGTTCTCCGCGACGGCGATCCCCTGCGCGTGGACCTGCGCGAGGGCCGCCTGCGCACGGGCGTCGGCGCGGACGAGTTCGCCGAGAGAGAGCCCTTCGCCGCCGGGCGTCCGCCCTCCGCGGGCTACGCCGCCCGCTACGCGCGCGCCGCGCTCCCTGCGCTGGAGGGGGCGGGCTTTGGCTAGCTCGGGGATGGCGCTCGGCTCGCTCCGCGTCTACCCCATAAAGTCCTGCGGCGGCGTCTCCGTCGGGGAGTGGGAGGCCGACGGGTGCGGGCTGCGCCTCGACCGGCGCTGGATGCTCGTGGATGAGAACGGCGCTTTCATCTCCCAGCGAAGGCTGCCGCGGATGGCCCTGATCCGGATCCGCATAGGGCCCGGCCGCCTCGGCGTGGAGGCGCCGGGGATGCCGGAGCTGGAGATCCCGATCTCCCCGCCCGGCGGCAAGCCCACGCTCGCCGCGGTCTGGGGTGACCTCGTGGAGGTGCTGCGCGTCGGTGAGGAGGCCGACCGCTGGTTCTCGTCTTTCCTCGGGGCCTCATGCCGGCTCGTTCACATGCCCGACGACTCGGTCCGCCACGTAGACCCGGACTACGGGGGGCCGCATGACAGGGTCGGGCTCGCCGACGGCTTCCCGTTCCTCCTGATCTCGCGGGCTTCGCTGGAGGACCTGAACGCCCGCCTCAAAGAGCCCCTGCCGATGGACCGCTTCAGGCCGAACCTCGTTATAAGCGGCTGCGAGCCCTACGCGGAGGACCGCTGGCGCCGCGTGCGCATCGGGGGCATCGAGTTCCGCGTCGTCAAGCCCTGCGCGCGGTGCGCGATCACGACCGTGGACCAGCGCACCGCCGAGAGCGGCAAGGAGCCCCTGCGTACGCTCGCCACCTACCGCAAGGTCGGCAGCAACGTCCTCTTCGGGCAGAACCTCATCCACGACTCCGGCGGCGTGCTGCGGGTCGGGGACGAGGTCGAGGTGCTGGAGGAGGCGTAGCCGGGCAGTTCGCAACAGATTGTAGATAACGCGCCGCAAGATGTAGCTTTCGGGTGCTTCGTTTTCTACAATGGGTGCCGGTTGCACGCAGTCGAGAGAGGACCCGCAAGAGATGAGGAACAAGTACCGTCTTATGTCGCCAGGGCCCACCCCTATACCGCCGGAGGTCTCGGCGGCCGGGGCGCTACCCATAATCCACCACCGCACGCCGGAGTTCGGCGAGGTCTTCACGCGGGTGAACGAGAACCTCAAGCGGGTCTTCCAGACCGAGGGCGACATCTTCACCTACTCGGCGAGCGGCACGGGAGCGTTCGAGGGGGCGATCCAGAACCTCTTCTCGCCGGGCGACAAGGTCCTCGTCGTGAACAACGGCAACTTCGGCAACCGCTGGGTGAAGATGAGCGGGGCCTTCGGCCTCGAGGTCACGGAGCTCAAGTACGACTGGGGACAGAAGGCGGACAACGACGAAGTCGCCCGGGCTATCGCCGAGGATCCGGAGATAAAGGCCGCCATCTGTGTCCTCTCCGAGACCTCGACCG
>JBFLXF010000583.1:0-2280 GCA_040757515.1 Actinomycetota bacterium | reverse complement strand
AGGGCCAGCAGCACCAGGAGCACGAACGCGGCCGCGAGAATGAAGAAGGTCCTGTCTGCGCTCCTGGCGTCCGGACGCCGCCGCGAGCCACGGCGGCGCCTGTCTCTCCGGCTGCTTGGCCTGCGGCTGCCTCCGAGGGCCATCCCTCTGCTAGCGGCCGAGCGCCTCGGCGACGAGCTGAGCTACCTCGCTCGGGTTCTCGGCGGCCCGGATGCCCGAGCGCCGCAGCGCCTCGCTCTTGGCCTGCGCAGTGCTCTCGCCGCCCGAGACGATCGCACCCGCGTGACCCATCGTCTTACCCTCCGGGGCGGTGAAGCCCGCGATGTAGGCGACCACCGGCGTATTCATCTCCGCCTTTATGTACTCGGCTGCGAGCTGCTCGGCGTTCCCCCCGATCTCTCCGATCATCACCACGCATTCGGTCTCCGGGTCGGCCTCGAACATCTGCAGGATCTCGATGAAGCTCGTCCCGATGATCGGATCGCCCCCGATGCCGACGGCCGTGCTCTGTCCGATGCCCCTTTGTGTGAGCTCGTTGACGATCTGGTACGTAAGCGTCCCGCTGCGGCTCACCACCCCGACGTTTCCGGGTGTGAAGATGTCGCGCGGCATGATGGAGACGTTGGCCTTCTCCGGCGAGAGGATGCCGGGGCAGTTGGGGCCTATGAGAGTAGCGTCCTTCATCTGAAGGTAGTCGGCGACCCGCATCATGTCGTGGACCGGGACGCCTTCGGTGATGCAGCAGACTGTGGAGAGCCCCGCGTCGAGGGACTCGAAGATGGCGTCCGCGCAGAAGGGGGCCGGAACGAAGATAACGCTCGCGTTCGCCCCAGTCTCCTCAGTGGCCTCCTCGACAGTGTTGAAGACCGGCACCCCGTCGTGCTTTCCGCCGCCCTTGCCGGGCGTGACGCCCGCGACGACCTGCGTCCCACTCTCCAGCATCCTCGCCGTGTGGAAAGCGCCCTCTCTGCCGGTAATGCCCTGGACCAGAAGGCGCGTGTTCTCGTCTACGAGTATCGCCACTTTCTATCGACCCCCATCTTCTCTGGCCAGCTCGACGGCCTTGCGCGCCGCGTCGAGCATGGTCTCCTCGGTATGCACGTTCTCGGGCGTGTTCTCGGCGAGTATGCGCCGCCCCTCATCGGCGTTCGTCCCGTCGAGGCGCACGACGATGGGCATCTGTATCCCGCTCCGCTCGATGGCCGCGAGCAGGCCGCGTGCTACCTCGTCCCCGCGCGTGATGCCGCCGAAGATGTTGAAGAAGACGCTCTTCACCTTCTCGTTAGAGGTCACGATGTCGAGCGCCGTCGATATCTTCTCCGCGTCCGCACCGCCACCGACGTCGCAGAAGTTCGCGGGCTCGCCCCCGGCCTGCGCGACGACGTCGAGCGTACTCATCACGAGTCCGGCGCCGTTACCGAGGATGCCCACGTCGCCGTCGAGCTTGACGTACTGCAGGCCGACCTCCTGCGCCCGCCGCTCCTGCGGGTCCTGGGCCTCGACGTCGCGCATCTGCGCCACGTCCTCGTGGCGGTAGAGGCTGGAGTCGTCCACCGTGACCTTCGCGTCGAGGGCGAGCACGCGGTCATCGGAGGTGACCACGAGCGGGTTTATCTCGACGAGGCTCGCGTCGGATCTCTCGAAGGCTTTGTATAGGTTGCGCAGGGCCTTGCCGAGCCCCTTCGCGGCGTCGCCCTGGAGGCCGGAGGCGAAGACGATCTCGCGCACCTGGTAGGGCAGGAGGCCGACGAGCGGGTCTACGTGACGGCGCGCGATGGCATCCGGCTTCGTCTCGGCGACTTCCTCGATGTCCACGCCGCCCTCGGTGGAGAACAGGATCAGGGGTCGCTTCTCCCCCCGGTCCACCATCACGGAGAGGTACATCTCGGTCGCTATCTCCGCGCCCGCCTCCACGAGCAGCCGCCTCACGACATGGCCGCGGATGTCCATGCCGAGGATCTGCCTGGCCGCCTCCCGCGCCTCCTCGGGACCCTTCACGACTTTTATGCCGCCGGCCTTGCCGCGGCCGCCGGTGAGGACCTGCGCCTTTATGGCTACGGTGCCTCCGAGTCTGCGGGCCGCCTCCTCCGCCTCCTCCGGACTCTCGACTACGATGCCTTCGAGGGTCTCGAGGCCGTGCTCTCTCAATAGCTGCTTACCCTGATGCTCATAGAGATCCAAGACAAAACCCCCGCGAAGCCCTTACGACGCAGGGAATTATACAGAGGCCGTGCACCTGTTTTCCCGCCTTCGAATGCTATCTCAGGTCGTTGCAGAATG
>JBFLXF010000582.1:0-2282 GCA_040757515.1 Actinomycetota bacterium | reverse complement strand
CGTGGCGGAAGAGCATCATCGCGCAGGGCGGACAGACCGGCCGGTCGGTGCCCGACCTCTCGGAGAAGTAGCGCCCGCGCTTGGCCGTCGCTAGCTTAAGGCGAACCGCTCTGCTTTGTGCGCGTACAAAGGAACGGGCCGGGATTCCAGCATCACGTCTGTATTGACTAGTCAATACATATGCGATAACCTTTCAGCATGGAGGTTAGCAACACGAAGCTGCGGCGATTGAGGCAAGAGAGGGCCTGGAGCATCCGGGAGCTTAGTCAGAGGGCCGGGGTGTCCACAGAGACGATCTACAGCCTGGAGCATGGCCGGAGAGAGTGGGCGTGGCCGCGCACCATCCGCAAGCTGGCCGACGCCCTGGACGTGGAGCCCAAAGCGCTCATGAAGGGAGAGGATGATGGGTAAGCGCGGCAACGGGGAGGGTTCGATCTACCCCGTCAGGGACAACAACGGCAGGGTGAAGGGCTATCGCGGCGCCTACTACGTCTACACGGCGGGGGGATCCAAGCGCCGCTACGTCTCGGGCAAGGAGCGCAAGGAAGTTGCGGACAAGCTCGCGAAGGCTCTCAGCCAGCGTGCTGATGGGCTCATCTTCGACGCCGGTACTCTTACGGTCGGGGAGTACCTGGAGCGGTGGCTCAAGGATTCCGTAAAGGACACCGTTCGGCCGAGCACCTACGAGGTGCACCGGCACATGATAGAGCCGCACATAATCCCCGCTCTCGGACGGATCAAGCTCAAAGACCTCAACCCCGTACATGTCCGGGGTTTCTACCGCGAGAAGCTAGACTACGGGCTCTCTGCGGCAACGGTGCGCAAGATGCACAGCGTCTTGCGCAAGGCGCTCTCTCAGGCGGTGCTGGACGGCCTCGTGCCCCGCAACGTCTGCGAAGCCGTCAAGCCGCCGAAGATCGAGCGCAGGGAGATCACCCCGCTGGATCGGGGACAGGCCAAAACCTTGCTCGAAGCGGCGAGCGGGGACCGCCTCGAAGCCCTCTACGTCCTGGCCGTCCACACCGGCATGAGGGAGGGCGAGCTCCTGGGCCTCAAATGGGAGGACGTGGACCTTGAGCGCGGCGTCTTGCGTTTGAGGCGCGCCCTGGTCCGGGATGGAGGCAAGACCGCCCTGGGAGACCTGAAGACTCCCAAGAGCCGCAGGCAGGTACGCCTCACACGCGCCGCCGTGGACGCCCTGAGAAGTCACCTGGAGCGCCAGCTGGAGGAGATGGAGAGGATGGGCTCCCTGTACGAGCCCGGCGGCCTCGTATTCGCCACGGAGAGTGGCACCCTCATCAACCCCTCCAACCTCCGCAACCGCTCCTTCAAGCCCCTGCTCAAGCGCGCCGGTCTGCCGGATATATCCTTCCACGACCTCCGCCACACCTGCGCCACGCTCCTGCTCTCTCAGGGCACCCATCCCAAGCTCGTGCAGGAGCTTCTGGGACACGCCACGATAGCCATGACCCTTGATACCTACTCGCACTTTTTGCCGAGCATGGGAGACCAGACCGTAAGGGCGATGGAGGCTGCGCTCTCCTAGCAACCGCTGCGTTGCTGCACGGTTGCTGCACAAAGGCCCCGGATACGCTCCGGGGCCTGGTCTTGCCCGCTGAGTTTTACCTGCAAAACAGGGCTTTTTCAGAGTGGGCCTGCCTGGACTCGAACCAGGGACCTCTTCCTTATCAGAGAAGCGCTCTAACCGGCTGAGCTACAGGCCCACGAGGTGTGTTCGCGACGGCTCTCGCGCCGCCGGGATAATGTACACCAGGGAGGGGCGACTGACAACCTGATTGCAGGGTGGGGTGGCGGAAAGTAAAATCGGTTCGGTGAGAGATATCCACGAAGCTTCGCGCAGTGAGAGGAGCGTAGAGTAAGTGAGCGCCGACGGCTTCACCCGGATGTCGATCTACGGCATCAACCTGGACCTGTTCTCCTCCAGCCCTATCGTTATCCTCAAGGTCGAGAACGAGAACCGTTACCTCCCGATCTGGATCGGCCAGCCCGAGGCGCGCTCGATCCTGATGAAGCTCCAGAACCAGGAGTTCTCGCGGCCGCTGACTCACGATCTGGCTGTGAACCTGGTGACCGAGCTCGGCGGCTCGATGGAGCGGGTAACGGTGACTGAGCTCAGAGACTCGACCTTCTTCGCCACGATAAGCCTCGTCATAGACGGGCGGACCGTCGAGGTGGACTCCAGGCCCTCGGACGCCATAGCCCTGGCGGTGCGAGCGGGAGCAGAGATCTATGCCTCAGATGAGGTCATAGAGGAGGCAGCC
>JBFLXF010000581.1:0-2285 GCA_040757515.1 Actinomycetota bacterium | reverse complement strand
GGCGATCCGGGCGCGGGTTCTCGCGCCCGAGAGAGCCGGGCGGCGGGAGAGGAGCCTCATGATGGGGGTAACCGGGCGTCGGGGCCGAGCAAGGAGGTCTAGATGAGTTTCTTTCCGCGGAAGATCCTGTTCGCCACCGACGGCTCGGAGGATTCCCGGCGGGCGATGGAGGCGGCCATCGACCTCGCAGCGAAGACCGGTTCGGAACTGCACGTCGTGCATGTCGGTCTCCTCTCGCCCTGGGCGATGCCAGACGCGATGTCCGATCAGCAGTACGAGAGGCTGGTGCATCAGGCCCGGAGGGTGCTCGATGAGGAAGCAGCGAGGATCAGGGAGGCCGGAGCCGAGATCGCCGAGGCTCACCTCAAGATGGGCCGGGCAGACGTAGAGATAGTCAGACTAGCCGAACAGATCGGCGCGGGGCTGATAGTGGTCGGGAGCCGGGGGCGTGGGGCGATAGCGCGCATCCTGCTGGGCAGCGACGCGGAGAGCATCGTCCGCCATGCGCCCTGCCCGGTGCTGGTCGTGCGCGAGGATGACCATAGTCGCCGGATACCGGTGAGCGGCGAAGGAGGAGTGAGCAGTGTCTGAGCGGTTCGAGATCTCCGGTCTGGACATCGGCCTCCTCGTAGGGTATCTGATCCTGAGCCGGATCATACCCCTCGTCCTCTCCCCCAAGGGCGACACCTCCGACGACTACTTCCTGGGCGGGCGGAACTTCATCTGGCCGTTCGTCGGGCTCTCGCTGGTGGCCACGAACATGTCGGGCGCCACCTACGTGGGACTAGCAGGGGCGGGATATGCCCAGGGCATCTCCGTCTTCGCCTACGAGTGGATGACTAGCGTCATCCTTGTCATCTTCATCTTCTTCCTTCTGCCCTTCTACCTGAGGAGCGGAGTCTTCACGCTGCCCGAGTTCCTGAACAACCGCTTCGACGGACGCTCGCGGCTGACTTTCGCAGGCTTCAACCTCTTCGCCAACATGTTCATAGACATGGCAGCGGCGCTGTATGCGGGCGGCATCGTGGTCCAGACTCTCTTCCCGGTCATACCGCTGTGGGTCTCCATCGCCGTGCTGGCGACACTGGCGGCGGTCTACACGGTCTTCGGTGGCCTCGGAGCCGTCATGATCAGCGACTCCTTCCAGGCGACGCTCACCCTTATCGGGGGCGCGATCGTGTTCTTCATAGTCCTCTCCAAAATTCCCTCGTGGGACGCCGTCGTCGAGACAGCGGGCGAGGAGAAGATGAGCCTGATCCTGCCCATAGGCAACGAGGCTCTGCCGTGGCCCGGGCTCATAACCGGCGTCCTGATAATCGGGATGTACTACTGGACGACCAACCAGCTCGTCGTCCAGCGAACCCTGGGGGCACGAAGCCTGGACCACGGCCGGTGGGGGTCGCTCATGGCGGGGTTCATCAAACTCTCGTTCCTTTTCTTCTTCATCCTGCCGGGAACCTTCGCACTCGTGCTCTACCCGGACATCCAGAACCCGGACCTCATCTTCCCGACTCTGGTCTTCGACCTGCTGCCGATCGGCGTCCGAGGCATCATGCTGGCGGCGATAATCGCGGCTATCACCTCCACGGTTGATTCGATCCTCAACTCGGCCTCGACGATAGTGACGATGGACTTCGTGCGCACGCTGCGACCGGACACCAGCCAGCGGGGTCTCGTCCTGATCGGACGGATATCCACGATAGGTGCCCTTATCGTAGCGATCATCTGGGCGCCGACCATCGCCCAGTTCGAGACGCTCTACGGATACCTGCAGTCGATCCTCTCCTACACGGTACCCCCCATAGTCGCCGTGTTCCTGCTGGGCATCCTCTCGCCCCGAATCAACGCGACCGCGGCCTTCGTCACGCTGGTGACCGTGATCCCCATCGGTATAGTGATGTTCGTCCTCAACGCGATACTGCAGGTCTTCGGGGAACCCATACACTTTCTGTACGTGGCCGGCATCTCCTTCGCCACCAGCGTGGTGCTCCTGGTGGTGATCAGCCTGCTCGGCGAGACCCCGGACCTGGAGAAGACCGAGGAGTACACGTGGAAGCCACGGTACTGGCGGGAGGAGTCGGAGGAACTTCGGGGCAAGCCCCTATGGAAGAACTACCGCTTCCTCTCGATAGTGCTGCTGGTGTCCACGTTCGTGATCGTGTTCATCTTCCGGTAGACGGCGCACGGGCCGCGACCGGCGAGAGGGAGGAGCCCACGTGAAGCGAGAGAAGTTCCGGATAAGGTCCTCCGGAGCCCGGCGCTGGAGCCGACGGGAGTTCTTGAAG
>JBFLXF010000580.1:0-2296 GCA_040757515.1 Actinomycetota bacterium | reverse complement strand
CGCGGCGCTCGGCGCCGAGGGCGGCGGTCTCGGGGTCGGCGTCCCCTCCGGCCGGCTCGAGGCGTGGCGGCGTCTCATCCTGACCGCCCTCGCGCTCCTCCCTGCGGCTCTCCCGCCCGCGGTGGGTGAGGCACGTGTTGACCGTGATTCTGTAGAGCCAGGTGCCGAACGCGCTCTCGCCCCGGAAGCCCCCGATGCTCTGCCAGGCCCGCATCCAGACCTCCTGGCAGGCGTCCTGGACGTCCTCGCGGCCCAGGACGCGCCGGGCCACACGCCGCACGAGCTCCGAGTGTTCGTCCACCAGCCTCCGGAACGCCTCGACGTCGCCCCCGGAGGCGCGCCTGACCAGCCGCCTCTCCCTGGCGCTCACCCAGATGTTCCGCAGATGCTCACGCCTCAAAGATAACAGACCCGCAGGTCCGGGGGTGGATCACAGCCGCAGCGCGCGCAGCACTCCGCCGCGCTCGGCCGCCCTTATGCGCCTCTCGGCGAGCCCGGCGTACTCCCTCTCGAGCTCCGCGCCGACGAAGAAGCGGCCCAGCTCCTTGGCCGCCACTGCGGTGGTCCCCGAGCCGCAGAACGGGTCGAAGACGAGCGCGCCCTCCCGGCTGGAAGCGAGAAGCGCCCGGCGCACGAGCCGCAGGGGCTTCTGGGTCGGGTGGTAGCCGTGGACCCTCTCGCGCCGAGGGGGAGGGGCGATGCGCCAGACGGAGGAGACCTGGGCGTCCGGGTTCGGGGAGTTTATGAGGTCGTAGTTGAAGGTGTGGCGAGCGCCGCGGCGCTCGCCGCCTCTCGAAGCCCAGATCAGGGTCTCGTGCGAGTGCGTGAACGCCGTGCGCAGCGCGTTGGGCGGCGGGTCGGGCTTCTGCCAGACGACGTCGTTTATGAGGCGGAATCCCAGCGTCTGGAGCGCGAAGCCGAGGCTGTGGATGATGTGGTGGGTGCCGGTCACCCAGATCGTGCCTTCCGGCTTGAGCAGGCGCCGCGCCTCCCGCAGCCACCGGGCGTTGAACTCGTGGTCCCGCTCGAAGGAGCCTAGCGAACGGTCCCACTCGCCCTTGTCTACAGGTGCGAGACGCCCGCTCTTCACCGTCACGCCGCCGCCCGAGAGGCGGTAGGGAGGATCGGCGAAGATCACGTCCACGCTCTGAGGCGGCATCAGGCGCATCAGATCCACGCAGTCGGCCAGGTAGACCATCGCCCCCGGCTCCCCGAAAGCCTCGAAGTCCCTAAGCTCCACGACGGTCCCCGCGCCCTACCCCCGGGCCAGGCGCTCGATGTACCCCCGCTCCTCGTCGCCGAACCACGGCGGCTCGCCCGCCGCCGCGTTCTCGCGCATCCGCTCCGGGCTGCCGGTGGCCGGGATGGCGCAGCTCACCCGGCGGTCGGATAGCACGTACTTGAGTAGCGCCTGCGCCCACGTCGCGACACCGAAGGGACGCAAGGGTTCCAGCTCCTCCGGTGAGGGCGCGTTACTTACCAGGCGGCCGCTCCCGAGGGGGACCATGCATATCACGCCGAGCCCGAGCTCCCCGGCGAGCGGCAGCACCTCTTCGGCCACCGTTCTCTCGGCGGCGTTGTACGGGACCTGCACGAAGCCCACCCCGCCGCTGCGCATCACCTCCATGAGTTGCGGGAATGCGGAAGGAGAGTAGTGCGTCGCCCCGACGGCGCGGACCCTGCCCTCTTCCCTCAGGCGGTGCAGGGCCTCCAGGCGCCGCTCGACGGCTACGAGGTTGTGCACCTGGTAGAGCTCCACCCGCCCGCCGAAGTAGCGAAGGGACGCCCCGATCTGGCGGCGGGCCTCTCCGTCGTCGGAGGTCCAGACCTTCGTGGCGACGACGGCCCGCTCGCGCCCATGCCTCCTGAGCGCGTCGCCGAGCACCCTCTCGGCCTCCCCGTACATCGGGGAGGAGTCGAAGAGGTTCGCGCCCTCCTCGAGGGCGGCCCCCACGACCTCGTGCCGCTCCCCCTCCTCGGGGCCGCGCACGTCGAGAACCCGCCAGGTGCCGAGACCGACGACCGGGACCTCGACCCCGGTCTCTCCGAGGGTGCGCCGCTCCACGCTAGCGCGCCTCGGGGGCGAAGTCTTCCTCGGGCCTGTCCTCCAGCCTCGCGACGGTGGGGAGGAACCAGTCCGGGCGGGGCTGGACGGCGTTCTTCTCCGGATCGAAGAAGACGTGGGCAGCGAAGCCCTCGCAGGCGAGGGTGCCGTTCTCGAAGCTCTCGCCGGTGCGCAGCTCGAAGTCCATCGTGTAGGAGCGGTTGCCGACGGAGCGGATGGCACCGGCGCCAT
>JBFLXF010000579.1:0-2296 GCA_040757515.1 Actinomycetota bacterium | reverse complement strand
GCTATGACCTTGCCGGTGGCCGGGTCGTAGACGGGCTCGGTCCTCCTGCCGTCCACACCTTCCCAGGAGCCCCCTATCAGGTTGCGGACCTCAAAGGTTCTCTCTACCTGCATGCTCTTGACCTCCTAAGACAAATCCACAAACTTTTGGACGGAAATAGCTGACGCTTCTCGTCGAGCCTCATTATCAACTGAAAAACGCATACTTGGCTCGCCCAGCATCATTACCCGCCCCATGCCGATAGGTCCGTTAGATGCAAGTGGCAGCCGTCAGGCAATTGGGCAACTCCAACACGCAATCGGACAGAGGCAGTCAGCCCGTCTTCCCTAGCTCTTTGCGCTCGGAGACGCACAATCCCTCTTGATCTCGAAGTTACAGACGTCTTGCTGCAGCATCTGATCACCGACCCACCTCTATCGACCTCCTTGCTTTGCCCGAAAATTGTGGTGATTCCGCCAAAAGAAGGCAATCCGCCTTAGGTATAAATTTGCATAACTGTCTCATACTATGTTATGAAAAGATTATGCCCGTTATGGTCAAGGATCTGGTGAGCATCCCGGACCTAAGGACACGGGTATTCGCGGGTGAGAGTGGGCTGGGACGTCAGATAAGTTGGGCGCACGTATGCGAGCTACCGGATCCGACGGAGTACCTGGCGGCTGGAGAGTTGCTCATGACGGTTGGTTACACGATACCAGAGGGCTCTCTTGCACAGGCCGCGTACATCGAGAGGCTGGCCGACGCTGGCCTGAGCGGGTTGCTAATTGCGGAGAAGATGTACGCACCGGCGCTCACTGAGAAGCTGAAGGATGCCGCAGATCGCCTCTCGCTACCCGTTCTCCTGACGGCCTACGACGTACCCTTCACCGCCATCTCGCGTACCGTTGCGGAGGCGAACCGGAATGCGGAGCATGCGCGGTTGCTACAAGCCGTTCGCGTGTACGAAACCGCGCGACTCGCCGTAGGCAACGCCTCGGGATCGGAACTAGTATCTCAGCTCGGCGACGTCGCCGGCTGCGAGCTGTTCGTGCTGGACCCAGAGCGCGGTCGCTCCCTCCTCGCTGACGTCCCGCCGGCACCAGCGGAGATCTCGGAAGCACTGACGCAGGAGATTGCGCGCAGGACGATGCCCATGCCGGCAGTGCTTCGGCTGCGAGCCGCTCCGCGCCCGGTCGTGGCTCTTTTCGTCCCTGCCTCGCGCCCGGCGAGTCTGGTAGCGATCGCAAGGACTGCGGAACCGCCGGATCTCTCAGTCCTGCGCCACATAGCGACCGTGGCAGCACTGGAAGTTGAGAAGAGGGTGGCGGAGCATGAGAGAAGACGGCGCTTGGGCGCTGAGTTGCTCGCGAGTCTGATAGATGGCCGTATCGGTGCGGACTCGGCCTCCCACTTGCTCGGAGAGTGGGGACTCGCCGAGGAGCCTCGGGTGCTCGCCTCCTGTGCCGGATACAGCGGGACAGACGAGGACTCGGACGTTCACTTGCGGTTGGAGGATCGCGAGGTACCCCACTTGCTGTTGCGGCGAGCGCCGCTACTCACCGCGCTCTTACCGGACACACCCGAGGCGCTGGAAGCCTTTAGGGAGGAGGTCCACGCTTCCTTACCGATAGGCTTGAGCGACCCGCTGGGCAGCACCTCGCGCACCCCCGATGCCTATCGGGAGTCCCAGTGGGCGCTGCACGAGGCAAGATCCGTTGGCAAACCGATCGTCCGGTACGGCGATGACACTTTTTCTCCATTCCTGCCGCGCAGCCTCAGCGAATCGCAGCGCGTGGTAGAACGCGTCCTGGGGCGCATCTTGGCCTATGATGACGTCCATGGCTCGCACCTGGCCAAATCCTTGAGAACCTTCCTGGTAAACAACCGATCCTGGCAGAAGACGGCAGCCGAGCTCCACGTGCACAAACAAACGCTGGTCTACAGGATGCGTCGCGTCGAAGAGCTGACTGGGAGGAAGTTGGACCGCACCGAGGACTTAGCGGAGCTCTGGCTCGCCTTCCGGGCAGCCGAAGCGTCCGGCCGCCTCTCGTATGCCCCCACGGCGGACGATCATGAACATACCGAACAGGGTTCACTGGAAGCACCCTGAAGAGCCTGCCCGCTGTGCTGACAGAGGATCGGCCAGAGAATGCTCGCTTGGACCACCCCCTCCCACGACTTCGCTACTCGCTAAAGCGTCTGTCATAGCGATTGGTCCACCGTGCGGTAACCGCAGTGGCCGAAGAACCCGCGGACGTCTCGGGAGGTGAGCTCGTCCAAAGCCTGACCCATCGCCTCCACGAGCGCTTCCCGGCTG
>JBFLXF010000578.1:0-2300 GCA_040757515.1 Actinomycetota bacterium | reverse complement strand
CTCCGCGATGGGAGGAAGTGCTCTCGTGGTCGTCATGGCGTCGCCGCCATCAAGCCGTGGCCAGACGCTGCCACTACAAGCGGAGAGGCGTGCTGCTGGCGTGATCTACAACTGTAGTACTAGGCTTCAACTCCCTTCTCCCGCAGGAGCCGGACGAACTGCTCCTCGAATCCCCGAAGCTCCTCCAGGACCGCCTCGATGTCCTCGCGCTGGCGCTCCAGTACGGCGATCCTCTCGCGGCCCACGGCCAGGCAGTGCTCTAGCTGGCGCACCTCGCCCTCATCCACCTCGTAGAGCTCGATCATCTCCCGGATCTCCTCCAGGCTGAACCCGAGCCGCTTGCCGCGCAGGATCAGCCTTAACCGCGCCCGGTCTCGCGCCCCGTAGACGCGCGAAGCTCCCCGCCGCTCAGGAGAGATCAACCCTCGCTCCTCGTAGAAGCGGATCGCACGCGGCGTCACGTCGAACTCTTCCGCCAGCTCCCCGATCGTGTAGCTCACGCCTCACCTCCAACCATAGCCTAGTTGACGTTTACGTAAACGTCAACTGCAGGACTTTGTGTTCCGCCGGGGACTACCGGTCCGGCGGTATTCTCTACCCCTGGTTCAGCAATTCCTCCAGGTAGCCGGTGTGGTAGCCGCCGGAGTGGAAGGCTTCGTCTTCGAGGAGGCGGAGGTGGAGAGGGATGGTTGTCTTTATGCCCTCGATACGGTACTCGCGCAGGGCCCGGCGGGAGCGGGCCATCGCCTCGTTGCGCGTGAGGGCCCAGACGATGAGCTTGCCGATCAGGGAGTCGTAGAACGGCGGTATTCTGTACCCTTGGTAGATCGCCGAGTCCACGCGCACGCCGGGGCCGCCGGGGACATCGAGGAAGGTTATCTCTCCGGGCGAGGGCATGAACCCGTTCTCCGGGTCTTCGGCGTTGATGCGGAACTCTATCGCGTGGCCGACGAACGGTATGTCGTTCTGGGAGATGCTCAGGGGCTCTCCGGCGGCGACCCGGATCTGCTCCTTCACCAGGTCTACGCCCGTGAGCATCTCCGTCACCGGGTGCTCGACCTGTATGCGCGTGTTCATCTCGATAAAGTAGAAGTTCTCGCCGTCCACCAGGAACTCTACGGTTCCTGCGTTCGTGTAGCCCGCTTCGCGCGCGAGGCGGACTGCGGCCTCGCACATCGCCTGACGCGTCTTTGGGCTTATGCCGGGGGAAGGAGCCTCCTCCAGCACCTTCTGGCGCCTGCGCTGCATCGAGCACTCGCGCTCGTAGAGGTGGACGGCGTTGCCGTGGTGGTCGGCCATCACCTGCACCTCGACGTGGCGCGGCCCGAGCAGGAGCTTCTCCAGGTAGAGCGAGCCGTCCCCGAAGGCCGCCTCGGCCTCGCGCTTCGCCACCTGCACCGCCTTGCGAAGCTCTTCCTCCCCTTCGGCCGCTCGAATGCCGCGGCCACCACCGCCGGCCGCGGCCTTGATCATGACCGGATAGCCGATCTTTGCCGCCGTAGCCACCGCCGCCTCGGGGGAGCCGGTCTCCTCGGAGCCGGGCACGACGGGCACGTCGGCCTCTTTCGCCAGCCGGCGCGCGGCGGCCTTGTCGCCCATCCTCTCTATCGCCCCGGCCGGCGGCCCGATAAACGTGATGCCCGCCTCGCTCACCGCTCTCGCGAAGCGTGCGTTCTCGGCCAGAAAGCCGTAGCCGGGGTGCACGGCGTCCGCGCCCGTCTCCCTGGCGGCCTCTAGCAGTGCCTCGATGCTCAGATAGCTCTTTGCGGCGGGCGGGGGACCGAGGTGGTAGATCTCGTCGGCGTGCCGGACGTGCAGCGACTCGGAGTCGGCGTCCGAGTAGACTGCGACGGTCGGGATGCCGAGCTCCTGGCACGCCCGGACTACTCTGAGTGCGATCTCGCCCCTGTTGGCGATCAATATCTTCTCGAACATTGCGCCTCCTCCCACGATCGGGGCGTCAAGGATACTCCGCGTCGTCTCTACACCCGCGAAGGGGCTATGGCGGGCGCGGCGGCGACGGCGACGGTGCTCGCGAGACCCACCTTGATCAGGTCGAAGACCACGAACGGCAGCACACCCTGCGCCATCGCCACTGCAGGCGGCAGACTCGTCACCACCGCCAGCCACGTCGCGCCGAGCGCGTAGATCACCGCGAGCCCGGCGGTCCCCCATGCGAACCCGGAGAGGAGCGCGCGGCGACGGGGGGCATTCGCGGTGGCGCGCGCGGCGAACCCGGCCACCGCCGCAGCGAAGGGGTAGGAGACCAGGTAGCCGCCCGTCGGACCGACGAAACTGTC
>JBFLXF010000577.1:0-2306 GCA_040757515.1 Actinomycetota bacterium | reverse complement strand
TCTGGGTTCGGGGGGGTCCCTCCGGTTGGGTTAAGACCACGACCATGCGAATGGTCAACCGCCTGATCGAGCCGACAAGCGGCGAGATCCTGATCGACGGCGATCCGAACACCTCAATGAGCGGGACGGCCCTCAGGCGCAAGATCGGCTACGCGATCCAGCAGATAGGGCTCTTCCCACACCGCACCATCGCCGAGAACGTCGGAACGGTGCCGGGCCTTCTGGGCTGGGAGAAGGGACGCATCCGGCGCCGGGTAGACGACCTTCTGGAGCTCGTCGGCCTCGCCCCGGATGAGTACCGTGACCGCTACCCGGCGGAGCTCTCCGGCGGCCAGCAGCAGCGGGTCGGGGTAGCCCGCGCGATGGCGGCCGACCCTCCGATCATGCTCATGGACGAGCCCTTTGGGGCGGTGGACCCGATCACGCGCGAGCGGCTCCAGGACGAGTTCCTGCGCATCCAGGAAGATATACGGAAGACCATCGTCTTCGTCACCCACGATATAGACGAGGCGATAAAGATGGGCGACAAGATCGCCATTCTCAGGCAGGGAGGCATCCTCGCCCAATACGACAGCCCGGAGAACATCCTCGCCAACCCCGCCTCCGAGTTCGTCTCCTCGTTCGTGGGCTCAGACCGGGTCTTAAAACGGCTCTCTCTGCTGAAGGTCGAGGATATAGAGCTTGAGCCGGTCAACGGACACGGCGACGGGGCTCCGCACCTCACGCGGCAAATGACGCTCAAGGACGCGCTCTCGGAGATGATCGGGGCCGGCGCGGAGCGAGGGATCGTCTTCCCCGGCGACGGTCCCGGCAGACCCCTCGGCGCACTCACGATAGACGCCATCGCCCGTCTCTCCCGCCGCGCCTCGGACGATTCACATGGCAGCTAGTCTCGCCCTCCAGAGCCTCGAAGAGCGGCTCATAGATTGGGGCTGGCTTCGGGAGAACTTCGGCGAGGACATCGTGCCCGCGGTGATCGGACACCTCTACCTCTCGTTCGTCTCCATAGCGATCGCGCTGGTCATCTCCATCCCGGCCGGAGTCCTAGTCGCACGCCACCGCAAGGCCTACGCTCCGGTCACGTTCTTTACCGGCTTCCTCTACACGATCCCTAGCCTCGCGCTCTTTGCCATCCTGGTGACGGTACCGGGCATCGGCATCGGGCCGCGGCCGGTTATTATCGCGCTCGTGGCCTACTCCCTGCTCGTCTTGATTCGCAACACGGTCGCCGGCCTCGACTCGGTGCCGGCGGAGACAAAGGATGCCGCACGCGGCATGGGCCTGACGGACCGCCAGATCCTCCTTCGCGTCGAGCTGCCGCTGGCGTTGCCGGTGATCGTAGCCGGGATCCGCATAGCGACGGTGACGGTCATCGGGATCGCAACCATCGGGGCCTACATAGCCGGTGGGGGCCTCGGAGCCCTGATCTTCGACGGCATCAACCGCAACTTCCCGACGATGGTGATAGCGGGCGCCGCCCTCGCCACGGCGATGGCGGTACTCGCCGACATCTCCCTCCTCTGGCTTGAACGCCGCCTGCGCCCGTGGGCGCGCCAGGGCAGGAGGAGGGTCTAGATGCCCGGCGACATGCTCGAGGTCTTCGCCCGTCCGGACTTTTTCCAGAGGGTGCTCACCCACGTCGAACTCTCCGCACTCGCCCTGCTCATCGCGGTCGCCGTCTCGCTGCCCGTAGCCGTGGCGGTCAGGAACACGCCGGTCGGGGCGGCCGTCGCGATAAACATCGGCAACGTCGGGCGGGCGGTACCCTCTCTGGCGCTGCTCGCGTTCGCACTGCCACTGCTGGGCTTCGGGTTCGCGCCCTCGCTCGTGGCGCTCACCGCGCTCGCCATACCCCCGATACTCATCAACGCCTCGACGGGCCTGCGGGAGGTGAGCGCGGACGTCATAGACGCCGCAAGAGGCATGGGGCTATCCGACCGCCAGATTCTCACGCGCATCCAGCTACCTGTAGCCGCGCCGGTGATCTTCGCCGGCATCCGCACCTCGGCGGTGCAGGTGGTGGCAAGCGCGACTCTGGCGACCTTCATTGGCGGTGGAGGGCTCGGAGACTTGATCGTCGAGGGATTCCAGCGCGGCGATACGGCGATACTCCTGGCCGGCGCGCTCTCAGTGGCGGCGCTGGCGATCGTGACCGAGGCTGTATTCGGCGGGCTGGAGAGCGCCTTCACCCCTGAGGGCCTGAAGATAGCCCGCAAAGGGCGCAGCAAGTAAAGCGAACTCTGGAGGAGAGCGTGAAGAACAGGATGATCCATGCCGTGCTCGCGTCGCTCGCGGTGGCCCTACTC
>JBFLXF010000576.1:0-2307 GCA_040757515.1 Actinomycetota bacterium | reverse complement strand
GGTGTGGTTGCGGCTCGGGATGGTGAACTCCCGCACGCCCTCCGGGGGCTCGCTCGCCGCCCGCTGTCCGCGGTCTATCACGACCACCGCGACGAAGACGCCGAGCACGGCCGCGACGACCAGCGCCGCGATCAGGAGCCCCCGGGGACGCTCCCCGCTCGTTCCTCTCCTGCTCAAAATCCTTCCTTCCTCTATCGATCATGGATCGTCCGGCGCCGCAGTGGCGCGCTCGGCCGTCAGGGGCAGCGCCGGATGTACCCGGGAAACGTGCTCCCGGGTCTAGAGGAAGGGTCTCGGAGGCGGAGCCTCGGGCGAGAGGAGAAACTGGTCGGGTTGCCGGTGGCTGCCGGCGCGGCGCCGGAGGAACGAGCCGGAAGCGGCCATCGAGGCCAGCCCCACGAGCACCGCGACCAGGGCGCCGGCGGCGACCCCTCCGGAAGCCGGGGCGTCGACGTGCGAGATCTCCGGGCATCCGCCCGAGTCGCAGTACCCCGACCCATCCAGGTACGGGTAGAGCGCCACGAACCCGGCGACGAGGGCCGCGAGCATGACCACCAGCGTGCGACGCCAAACCATCATAACCGGTACATCATACCGGTCGCGCGAGACGGACTCCACCCTCTACGGACCGGCGCCGGGTTTCACACAAGCTTAATCAGGATTTTACGCGGCGGAAACGCTATCGGGAAGCGACGAACGTACCATGGCGGGCGGAGTAGAAGCCGGAATGAAAGGAGCGTCTTGTTCGACAGATCGAGTGAGTCCCGAACCTTCACGCCCGGGTCGGGGACGGAAGAGACCGGTAACATGAGAGGTAGGAACCGGGCGCGACGTCCGGTAGTGTTGAGCGGGCTGTTCGGCGCGCTGCTGGCGGTGGCATTGGTCGGCTTCGTTTCTTTGGGGACGGGCCTCGCGCAGCCGGGGGAGCGTGAACCGGGCGTTGAGGGATCTCCCGAAGGCAGGCCCGGAGGCGGCAAGGCGAAGAACGTGATCCTGCTCATCGGCGACGGGATGGGCGAGTCGGAGATCACCATCGCCCGCAACTACGAGAAGGGCGCCGCCGGACGACTCGCGCTCGACGCGCTGCCGCTCACCGGCGACTACACCACCTACGCCGTCCAGGAGGATGATCCCTCGAAGCCGGACTACGTGCCCGACTCGGCGGCCACCGGCACGGCGTGGGCCACGGGCGAGAAGACTTCCAACGGCCGCATCTCCACGACGCCCGGGACGGACCGGGATCTCAAGACCATCCTGGAGCTGGCCCAGGAGGCCGGCTACAAGACCGGTGACGTCTCCACCGCCGAGCTGACCGACGCCACGCCGGCGGTGCTGGCGGCGCAGGTCAGGGACCGCAGCTGCCAGGGACCCCAGAACATGGCCGAATGCCCGCAGGACAGGAAGTCCAACGGTGGACCCGGCTCCATCGCAGAGCAGGAGGTCGATGAGGGCGTGGACGTCCTGCTCGGCGCGGGTCGCTTGCGCTTCGAGCAGGTCATAGACGGCGGACCCGATTCTGGCAAGACCGTCATCCAATCGGCCGAGCGCCAGGGCTACAGGGTGATCGGGACCGCCCAGGAACTGGAGATGGCCAGGTCCGGACAGAAGCTCCTGGGCCTCTTCAACGCCGGCAACATGAGCCTGGAGTGGACCGGCCAGCCGGCCGCCCCCGAGCCCGGCACCGGCCCGCAGCGCTGCCAGGAAGGCCGGCGCCCCGACAACGAGCCGAGCCTGGCTCAGATGACGCAGAAATCCATCGAGCTGCTGGAGCAGAGGCCCGGCAAAGGCAAAGCGAAGGGTCGGCCCGGCTTCTTCCTACAGGTGGAGGGCGCCTCGATAGACAAACGGGACCACGCCTTCAACCCGTGCGAGCAGATCGGAGAGAACGTTGCCTTCGATGAGGCCGTGAAGGTCGCCCTCGACTACCAGAAGAAGAACCCCGAAACGCTGGTCATCGTCACCGGGGACCATGCGCACACCAGCCAGATCATCCCCACCGATGCCACGAGCCCCGGCAAGGTGAGCACCCTCATCACCGCCGACGAGGCGGAGATGAAGGTCAACTACGGCACCGAGAAGGGCATCCAGACCCACACCGGCAGCCAGATCCGGGTGGCGGCCCAGGGTCCTATGGCCCAGAGGGTGCTCGGGCTCACCGACCAGACCGACCTCTTCGACACCATGTCCGCAGCTCTTGGCGTGAAGCGCTAGCAGAAAGCAAAGTAGCCGTCGCGGAGTTCGGGGCGGTGCAAGGTGATCCACCCTGCACCGCCTCTCTATCGCCCACCGATCTTTGCCACCTCGTCC
>JBFLXF010000575.1:0-2307 GCA_040757515.1 Actinomycetota bacterium | reverse complement strand
CGGCGATGCTGCTCGCGCTCGCCTTCGGTGAGCCCGCCGAGTCCGGCTCTTCGGCGTTGCCGTTTGTCCGGGCGCTCAAGGGATGGCGCCGGATCTCCGGCGCCATCCTCGCCTTGCTGGTGCCGCTTCTGCTACTCGCGCCCCTCGGCGCCGTTGCGCTGGCGGCTTTTCTTCTGATCCCCATCGTCGCCCTCGCGGCGTTGCGGATCTCGGATCGGGCCTTTGGCGGTATAGGGGGAGACCTCGCCGGCGCGACCGGGGAGGCGTGTCGCGCCGCGGTGCTCGTCTTCCTCTCCGCGACGATGTAGCTCAGGTTCTACCTGGAGCAGAGGTCACTTGAGATCTCTAGCTCGAGAGGTCCTCGCCGGGCTTCATGACGTGGACGGTGACGTCCGGAGCGATCTCGCCGAGGTGCTGCCGGAACTCTTCGGGGGTGCCCGGCAAGAACGGGAAGGTCCCGTAGTGGATCGGGACGACGTGCCGCACCCCGAGGAGCCTGGCGGCGTGGGCCGCCTCATACGGGCTCATCACGACCTGGTTGCCTATGGGCAAGAGCGCCAGGTCGGGCGAGTAGATCTCCCCGATGAGCCGCATGTCGCCGAAGACGGCGGTGTCGCCTGCATGGTAGACCTTGAAGCCGCTCTCGAATTCGACGACGAAGCCCGCCGGCTCGCCGCCGTAGATGGTCTGCCCATCGCCGGTCTGGATGCTGGAGGAGTGGAAGGCGTGGGTGGCCGTCACCTTGATGCCGCCCACCTGCGAGGTGCCCCCCTTGTTCAGGGGCATCGCGTTCTCGACGCCCTGGCTCTGGAGGTAGGAGAAGATTTCGAAGTTCGAGACCACCGTGGCGCCGGTCTGCCTCGCGATGGGGATGGTGTCGCCCATGTGGTCGAAGTGGCCGTGGGTGAGCAGGATGGTGTCGCATTCGCCGACCTGCTTGAGCTCCTCGGGGGTCTGCGGGTTATCGGTGAGGAAGGGGTCTATGAGGATCTGCTCGTCGCCCGGGGTCGTAAGCCTGAAGGCGGCGTGCCCGAGGTAGGTGATCCTGGCCCCGCCGAGCGTCTGTTCCACGGCTTACCTCCTTGTCTCGCTCTCACGCAACGCAAACACCTTACCGTATACCCGCCCCATACGCGCGAAAAAACGTTAAGCTGGTGGCACCGGACCGGAGACTCAGGGATGTGAAGCGTGGCCTACCTCCCGATAGAGAACCACGGCGTTATAGGAAACCTGCACACCGCCGCTCTCGTGGGGACCGACGGTACCATAGACTGGCTGTGTCTGCCGCGCTTCGACTCGCCTAGCGTCTTCTGTTCGATCCTGGATGACAAGAAGGGCGGACATTTCAGCCTGCGCCCGCTGAAGTACATCCGCAGCCAACAGCTGTACCTGCCGGACACCAACGTTCTGCTCACGCGCTTCCTCGCGGCCGAAGGTATGGCCGAGGTGATGGACTTTATGCCCGTACGCAAACTTCCGGGACAGCCTCACCGGCTCGTGAGGGGCGTCCGGGTGGTGCGCGGCGGGATGACCTTCGACGTCGAATGCCGACCCGCCTTCGATTACGCCCGCGGTGGACACGTCCTCTCGACAGGCAAGAGAGGGGCGGTCTTCGACTCGGGGAGCTACGCCCTGAGCCTCGCCGCCAGCGTTCCGCTGGACAGAAGACCCGGAGGAGCCGCCGGTGCGCGCTTCACGCTCTCTGAGGGCCAGCGGGCGGCCTTCGTTCTCTCCGAGGTCGGCGGAGAGGAGGAGCCGGATCAGATCCTCTCTCCGGAGCGTTACGAGCAGTTGCTCGGGGAGACGGTCTCTTACTGGCGGCGCTGGCTATCGAGATGCACATACCAGGGGCGATGGCGGGAGGTGGTCTACCGTTCGGCGCTCGCGCTCAAGCTGATGGTCTACGATCCGACGGGAGCTCTGGTTGCATCTCCGACCATGAGCCTGCCGGAGAAGGTCGGAGGCAGGCGCAACTGGGACTACCGCTACACGTGGCTGCGGGACGCCGCGTTCACCCTCTACGCTCTTATCTCCATCGGCTTCGACGAGGAGGCGGGCCGCTTTATGGACTGGCTCAGGGAGCGCTGCGCCCGGGAGGACGGTCTCCTGCAGCCGCTCTACGGCATAGACGGGCGCGCGGAGATCCCTGAAGAGGAGTTGGGGCACCTGGCGGGATACCGGGGGTCCAGACCGGTCCGGATCGGGAACGCCGCCTACGGACAAATCCAGCTCGACCTGTACGGAGCGGTGCTGGATGCCGCCTACCTCTACAACAAATACGGCGCGCCGCTGGACTACGACCTGTGG
>JBFLXF010000574.1:0-2308 GCA_040757515.1 Actinomycetota bacterium | reverse complement strand
CTGTAGTCCTCGCAGATGGCGTGGACGGTCGCCGGGTCGCCCAGGCAGCGGCGGTACTCACCGAGCGCCTCCGGCGCGAAGACGCCGGGGTGGCCGCGGAAGAGGGCGAGCTCCGGGTCGGCGGAGATCATGCGCTCGGGCAGGTCGTGTGGCTGGGCGAGGAAGAACCAGTGCCAGTAGCCCAGCCCGAAGCGCATGTCGGCGCGGGAGAAGGCCTCCCAGGTCGGCACTATGTCCAGAACGGCTAGCCTCGTCACGCGCTCGGGGTGGTCGAGGGCCATCCGGTAGGCGACCCGCCCGCCGCGGTCGTGGCCTGCCACGCAGAAGCGCTCGAAGCCGAGGCGGCGCATCACCGCGACCTGGTCCCGGGCCATCACCTGCTTGGAGTAGGGCGCGTGGTCCGGGGTCGTCTCGGGCTTGGAGGAGTCGCCGTAGCCGCGCAGGTCGGCGGCCACGACGGTGAACTCCCCGGCGAGGCGAGGGGCGACGAGGTGCCACATCGCGTGCGTTTGAGGGTTGCCGTGGAGCAGAAGCACAGGCGGTCCGCCGCCGCCGACTCGGATGGAGATCTCCGCCTCGCCGGTGTCTATCGTCTCTCGCGTGAAGCCCTCGAACACGACTCTAGAGGCTGAAGCTGTAGCGCTGCTCGCGCCATGGGTCGCCGTAGTTGTGGTAGCCGTTCTGCTCCCAGAAGCCGGGCCTGTCCCCGGCGAGAAGCTCTATGCCCCGCACCCACTTCGCGCTCTTCCACGCGTACAGGCGCGGGATCACCAGCCGCAGCGGCCAGCCGTGGTCCGGTGTCAGGGGTTCCCCGTCGTGGTGCGTCGCAAACAGGGCATCCTCCTCATAGAGCTCCTCGAGCGGCGCGTTCGTGGTGTAGCCGCCGTCGCAGAAAGCCGCGAAGAAGCGCGCCTCCGGCTCGGGCTTCGCCATCTCCAGTACGTCCTTCGCCCGCACGCCCATCCACACGTTGTCCAGCTTGCTCCAGGAGGTGACGCAGTGCATGTCCGCCTTCACCTCCACCCGGGGCAGCTCGTTCCACTCCTCCCAGGTGAGGCGCAGCGGGTTCTCCACGAGCCCGGTCACCGCGAAGTCCCAGCTCGCCAGGTCCACCTCCGGCGTGGCGCCGTAGGTCAGCACCGGCCAGCGTTCCCCGACGAGGTACTGCCCCGGCGGGACCCGCTGCTTACCTCGCGCGGTGTCTATCTCGATGCGCTCCATAGATCCTCCCGTGCGACTCTGCGGGTTCACGGAGGCGAGTCTAGCACGCGCCGGAGACGGGTAGTCCCGGCGAGCCGGGGCGGGAATTACTGTGTCATCGAGTACAATCCGCGTATGTTGGAGGCGCGTCTTGCGGACAGGCTGCTGCTCCGGGCGAAGCTCTACATGCCGCGGGGGAGCCCCGGAGCGGTGCCCCGGCGGCACGTCTGCACGAGGGGAGGGCGGGTTGAGCCCGTGGGTGTTCGCCTACGCGTTTGCGGCCCTGACGCTCACCGTGGTGGGTATCGTCCTGCGCCGCGCCTCCCGGAACCCGAGTACTCCGAGAGGGGACGCGGTGCTCATAGACCTCGGACTGGGGCTTGTGGCCGCCGTCGCCTGCGTCTTCTGGCTGCAGGCGGTCGCCCTGGCGCTCTTCCAGGTCCGCGCCCGGGCTACTCCGCCTCGGTGCCGACCTTTTTCGGCTTCCTGCCGATGCTGACCATCTCGGGCCGCACGCCCTCGGCGGGGCCGTCGCCCAGGGTCTTGTCGCGGTACTGGTAGACGCCGCGGCAGGTGTGGCCGCCGGTGGTGCGCTTCTCGGTGTAGGAGAGCTTCACGTTGGGGTTTATCGCCTGCACGAGGGCCTTCTCGTAGGTGGAGAAGGCGGCGCAGGGCTTGACGTCCCAGCCGGAGACGCCCTCCTGGCCCATCCCGCCGAACCAGGGGCAACGGTCGGCGTTAATGACGTACTCGCCGTCCTTCGTCTCGGTCAGCGTGATCTCGATGTCGAAGAAGCGGTTGGCGAGCATGACCACGTCCACGCAGTCCTTCATGGTCTTCACGCCGAGCTGCTCGCGCAGATCTCGCCCCTGCTTCTCGCCGATGCGGGTCATGGCGAGCTTGCCTATCTTCTGGCCGTCGTAGCCGAGGTCGTCGGCGGCCCGGATCATCTCGTCCAGTATCACGCCGGTGCCGGCGCTGGCGGCCTTCCACTTGTACCAGGTCGGCCCCGGCAGCCCGAGCCTCATCGCCAGCCGCGCCAGAAAGAGGGGGAGCTTGGGAAGACCGTAGACCTTGAGCCACTTCATAGTGTGCATCCTTTTGGGTC
>JBFLXF010000573.1:0-2309 GCA_040757515.1 Actinomycetota bacterium | reverse complement strand
ACATGCTCTGGTGGCTACCGGCCGCGCCGAGGTGATGCTGGACCCCGCCCTGAACCCGTGGGACGGCGCGCCGTTTCTCACCATCCTGCGCGAAGCCGGAGGCTACTTCGGGGACTGGTCCGGCAACGAGACGGCGCATGGCGGCGAGGGCTTGAGCACAACGAAAAAGCTGCTGCCGGAGGTCCTGCGCCTCATCGAGGACCGGTAGACATTCAGGCGAAGATCTCGCCGCGCGGCATGAAGATGCGCCGGTACGCCGCGAGCGCGTAGCGATCGGTCATCCCCGCCACGAAGTCCGTCGTCTCGGTGATCGGATCCGGATCGCTCTTGGCTCTCTCCTCAGGGTGCTCAAGATAGTACTCGAAGAGCGCCTCCACCACCCCGGCGGCCTTCTCGTTCTCCCTGGATCGCGGACTGCGGTAGACGTTCTCGAAGAGCCAGCCCCGTAACTCCATCAGCGCCTCGTAAGCCCCCTCCGACAACGCTATCTCACCCTTCTTCTCAGATGTAGAGATCATATCCCGCACCAGAGTGTCTATCCTGACGCTCATCTTCTCGCCCAGGACGGCGAGTGGGCGCTCCGGGAGGTCCTCCCAGGCGATTATCCCAGCCCTCAGCGCGTCATCCACATCGTGGTTGACGTAGGCGATACGATCGGCGGTCCGGACTATCTCTCCCTCTCGCGTAGATGGATATCCTTCACCTGTATGATTGAGTATCCCATCTCTAACCTCTAATGATAGATTTAATCCCTCGCCGTTCTTCTCCAGGACATCCACGACGCGGAGGGAATGAACGTTGTGGCGGAAGGTGCGGCCGTGGGCGGTGAGGGCGCGGGCGAGGGCCTCTTCGCCGGTATGTCCGAAGGGGGTGTGGCCGAGGTCGTGGCCGAGGGCTATGGCCTCGGTGAGATCTTCGTTCAAGGAGAGAGCGCGGGCGATGGTGCGTGAGATCTGCATCATCTCCAGGGTGTGCGTGAGGCGGGTACGGAAGTGGTCGCCGTCGGGTGCGATAAACACCTGCGTCTTATGCATGAGGCGTCGGAAGGCTTTGGCGTGGATGATTCGGTCGCGGTCTCGCTGGAAGGGGTTGCGAATGCCGTCGGGCTCCTCGGGCCTCGGGCGCCCGGCGCTCTCTGTGCAGGCCCAGCCGGGCCGGAGCTCGTTCACGCCGGGCGTCCCGCCACGCGTAGCGGGGCGTTGCCGGGAGCGTGAGCCAGGACGTGCGCCCGGACCATCCGCAGCACACTCTCCCCAGCAACGGGCTCCAGGGAGGACTCCCGGATCGGCCGCTCCATCAGAATCCGCAGAGCTTCAATGGCGACGAGCGGCACCGGGAAGGCATCGCGTGCCGCTCCGCGACACGCGGCGCAGAGTACGCCGCCGAGATCAGGGGCGAAGGATGGCGGGCCGTCTTCGGCCCCCGGATCCTTTTCGCAGCTCAGGCAGGCGTGCAGTTGAGGGGCGTAGCCCGCGAGGACCGAGAGCTTCAGCCCGAAGGCGGCCTCTATCAAGATGAAGTCAGAGTCGCGGGACTCGAGAGCATCGAGGGCGTGGTAGAGGAGGTTGAAGACGCGACGGTCGGCCTCGTCGCCGCCGGAGAGAGCGCGCACGAAGCCAACCATCCCGGCGGCCGCCTCGAAACGCGGGAGGCACTCGCGCACCTTCCGGAAGCTCCGGAGCGTCTCGGCCTGCGTGATCGTGTCCAGCGTACGCCCGTGATAGGCGGTGAAGTCCACGCAAGAGAGGGGCTCCAAGCGAGCACCAAAGCGGGATTTCGTACGCCGGATGCCTTTGGCTATCGCGGAGACGGTCCCGGCATCTTGAGTGTAGAGGTCGAGGATGCGATCCGCCTCGCCGTAGCGGATGGAGCGGAGGACGATGCCCTTACTCCTGTAGACCGCCATTCTCCGCCTCCTCCATCACGGCGACGCTGGCGCTCATCCCCAGGCGTGAGGCCCCGGCGTTGAGCATCTCGAGCGCATCCTCGAGGGTCCGGATGCCGCCCGACGCTTTTACCGCCACCCCGTCTGGAGCCTCCTGACGCAGGAGCGCCACGTCCTCCGGTGTCGCCCCGCCCGGCCCGAACCCCGTCGAGGTCTTCACGAAGTCCGCGCCGCTGGAGGCCACGATCTGGGTAGCCAGCCGCTTCATCTTGTCGTCGAAGTAAGCGGTCTCGATGATGACCTTGACCACCGCGTCGTTCAGACCATTGTTCATGGCAACGACGCTCACTTCCTGGGTGACCCTCTCCAGCTCCTCGGCGACATAGTTGAAATCCCCGGAGAGAAACCGGGAGATGTTCATCAC
>JBFLXF010000572.1:0-2311 GCA_040757515.1 Actinomycetota bacterium | reverse complement strand
AAGCAGAGGTCTTCGAGGCGATGCGGCAGAGGTCCGGTCTTCGAGATGGAGGGAGCTAGAGATCGTGGGTAGGCGCAGGAACGTCAACAAGATGATGGCGCAGGTTCAGAAGATGCAGGAAGAGATGCAACGGGCGCAGGAGGAGATTGCCAGGGAGACCGTCACCGCGAGCGCGGGCGGCGGGGCGGTCAAGGTGACGATGACCGGCGCCCTGGAGCTCGTCTCCGTCGAGATAGACCCGGAGGTGCTCGATCCCGAGGACGTCGAGATGGTGCAGGACCTGGTCCAGGCCGCCGTCAACGAGGCCATAAACAGCGCCCAGGAGATCGCCAACAAGAGGCTCGGCGGCATCACCGGCGGGCTCGGCGACCTCGGGTTGAACATCCCGGGGCTCTAGGGGGACCTTGGCGACCTACGCCCGCCCGGTAGAACGCCTCATAGCCGAGCTTAGTAAGCTCCCTTCGATCGGGCCGAGGAGCGCCCAGCGCATCGCCTTCCATATAGTCCGGGGCAAGAAGGACGATGCCCTCGCGCTCGCCGAGGCGCTTAAAGAGGTCAAGGAGCGCATACGTCCCTGCAGGCGCTGCTTCAACCTCACCGAGGAGGAGGAGTGCGAGATCTGCCGCGACGCGCGGCGCGACCGCTCCGTGATCTGCGTCGTCGAAGATCCCTACGACATCGGGCCCATCGAGCGCACGAACGAGTATCGCGGCCTCTACCATGTACTCGGCGGTGCCCTCTCGCCGCTCGACGGCATAGAGCCCGAAGACCTGCGCATAGCCGAGCTCGTCGAACGCGTCCGCGAGGAGGGCACCAAGGAGCTCGTCATCGCCACGAACCCGAACACCACCGGCGAGGCGACGGCGATGTTCATCGCCGAAGAAGTAAAGGACCTTCCCGTGCGCGTCACCGCGCTCGCGAGCGGCCTGCCCGTCGGCGGCGACCTGGAGTACGCCGACGAGGTGACCCTCGGCCGCGCCTTCGCCGGCCGCCGTGAGCTCTAGTACGGGCGCAGGGCCGGCGAGTGCCCTCGCCGGCCTGCCGCGCGGGGCGGTCGACTCCCTGGGCCAGACCGTCGCCGTCATCCCGCCGCGCGGGGCGGAGCTGGTCAGGCTACCGCCTCTGCGCCCCGAGCTTGAAGAGGCGCTGCACGCGGCGGGCGTCTCCCGGCTCTACACGCACCAGCTTGAGGCCTACGAGCGCGTGAAGGCCGGGGAGAACGTCGTCGTGGCGACGGCGACGGCGAGCGGGAAGTCCCTCTGCTACAAGATCCCGGCGTTCCAGAACGCTTTAGAGAGCCCGGGGAGCCGGGCGCTCTTCCTCTACCCGACGAAGGCGCTCGCCCAGGACCAGCTCGGCAAGATCCGGGCCTTCGGCCTGCGCGGGGTGCGGGCGGCGACCTACGACGGGGACACCCCGCAGGCGCTGCGCGCCGACATCCGGCGCCGATCCAACGTGGTGCTCACGAACCCGGACATGCTCAACGTCGGCGTCCTGCCCAACCACGAGGGCTGGGCGAACTTCTTCCGCAACCTGCGGATCGTCGCCGTGGACGAGGCGCACGTGCTGCGCGGCGTCTTCGGCTCGCACGTCGCCGCCGTTTTGCGGAGGCTCAGGCGTGTGGCCGAGCTGCACGGCGGCGACCCGACCTTCGTGCTTACCAGCGCCACGATAGCGAACCCGCAGGAGCTAGCCGAGAGCCTCACCGGGCTGCCGTTCGCGCTCGTGGACCGGGACGGGGCCTCCTCCGGGGAGCGGCGCGTCGTCTTCAGGAACCCGCCGCTTCTGGACAGGGAGAGGGGCGAGCGGCGGAGCCTCCTGACCGAGGGCGCCCTCGTCTTCGCGAACCTCGTCGGGCAGGGCGTGCGGACGATCGCGTTCGCCAGGACGCGCAAAGGTGCGGAGCTGATCTACCGCTACGCCGCCGACCGACTCGGCCCGGAGGGCGCGCGGTGCATCTCCCCCTACCGCGCCGGGTACACCGCTCGCGAGCGCCGCGAGATCGAGGGCCGCCTCTTCCGCGGCGAGCTGCTCGGTGTCGTCTCGACCAACGCTCTCGAACTGGGGGTAGACGTGGGCGCTCTGGACGCCGTGATCTGCTGCGGCTATCCCGGCTCCGTAGCCTCGATCTGGCAGCAGTGGGGGCGGGCCGGGCGCGGCGAGGACCCGGCGCTCGCCGTCTACATCGCGGGACGCGACGCCCTCGACCAGTTCCTCTTCGAGAACCCGCGCCGGGTCCTGGGCCGCCGGGTCGAGGCCGCGCGGGTGACGCTGGAGAACCCCTACATCCTCAGCCCGCACCTGCTCGCCG
>JBFLXF010000571.1:0-2314 GCA_040757515.1 Actinomycetota bacterium | reverse complement strand
TAGCGCCCCTGATGCGCGCCTTGCGCGAGCCCCCGAAGAGATTGCTCGCATCGGTTATAAAGACGCCGTCGTCTAGCACATGTACCTTTATGTTGCCCAGATCCAGACTCGTCCCGGTCAAGTGCGCACACCTCCTGCGGTCGCCGACGCTCATAATAGCCGCAGTCGGCGGATTGTGTTCCGATGGGGTTGTGTCCCGATGCTCTGAGCGCGCTCCGGCAGAATACGCCACCTGGCGGATGGCGGAGGGGGGAGAGAGACGGCATAATTGCTCACCGTGCGGGTACGGTTCGACAGCGTGGCCAACGAGGGGGCCTCTCTCGCCCGGTGGACGGGCCTTCTCGCTATGTGCGTCCTTCTCTCGGTGCTTGCCCTGGGCGTTCGCGGAGCCGGCGCGGATGCTCCCTACGACGCCGAGGAGCTGCGGTTCCTCCGGCTCCTAAACGAGTACCGGCAGAGCAACGGCGCCAAGCCCCTGATCCTCTCGGATACCCTCACCGCCGCCGCCGAACGTCACTCGCAGGACATGGCCCGCTACGATTTCTTCTCGCACGGCACGGTCAGAAGCTCTTACTATCCTGCGGGTTCACGGCCCTGGGATCGCATGGCCGCGGAGGGCTATGCCTACGACACTTACCGCGGCGAGAATCTGGCCGTCGGCTATGAGACGGCAGAACAAGCGTTTCGCGCCTGGCAGAACTCACCCGGCCACAACCGGGTGATGCTCGACGGAAGATACCGGGTTATAGGCATCGCGCGCGTCCACGCCCCAGGCTCGCGGTATCGCTGGTACTGGACTACGGACTTCGGGGCGGTGGAGGATCCTTCATCCCACGCTCCCGGAGATCCCGCGCGGGCCGACGGGCGCCCCTCTGCGCCGCCGGACGCTTCCGAGGTGGAGTGGCAAGGTGTGGATGCAGGCGGCGTCGAGAACGGGACTATGGAGAGTTCAGAGGTCTGGGATCAGAGGAGCAGGGATGGGGCCGCCCTCATCCTCCGGTACGGGTACGCCAGGCTCGGCGGCTACGACGATGGCGAGGATGAACTGCGTCAGCGGGTGCGGGTAAAGAAGGGGTCCACACTAGTCTACCGCCTTCGCGTGGCGACCGTCGGGCGCCGGGGGAACGGTGATCGATTAGAGGTCAGGGTGACGGACCTGAAGGGCGAGGCCCTGGCCGTGCTCAGATCCTATTCATCAAAGAACGCGGGCGACTGGCGGCGGGAGCGGGTGAATCTATCCCGGTTCGCCGGCAAAACCGTGTATCTGAGCTTCCACGCGCGCACGGACGCGGAGCGCATCAGCACCTTCTATGTAGATGATGTAGCGCTCAGGGCGCGCTTCTAAGAAGAGGCGCTCTCTACTACTCCGTCTCGGACAGCGCGCGCCAGGGCCCTCGGATGCCTGAGAAGGGCGTAGATGGGGGCGTCGCCCGTGAAGCCCTCGACGAGCGTGCGGCGGGTCTTGGGGTCCTTCTCTGCCACCTTGAAGAGCGGCTCCAGGAGCGAGAGGCTGGGCAGGGCGTTCACTACAGCCTGTCCCGAGAGGTGCTCGCGGGCGCGCTTTCTCCTCAGTTGCCGCTCGTAGCCAGCCAGCAGCGAGGCCGAGAAGTCCTTCTTCGCGTGGGCCTCGTGCGCCCAGGTCGCCGCGAGGCGGCCCGACTCGATAGCGTAGCCGACGCCCTCGCCGCTTATGGGGTGAACCATGTTCCCCGCGTCTCCGACCGCCATGATTCCCCGCCCGTACCTCTTCGCGCCCCACATGCCCATCTTAAGAGACCAGCTCCTGGCCGGACCTTCGGGCTCGGCGTTCTCCAGCCATTCTGCGATGATCGGCTCCTTCAGAAAGCGGTCATAGAAGTCTTTGAGGTTGCGCCCGGTCCGGGTGAGCGTGCGGGTCGATACCCCGGCACCGACATTGGCGGTGCCGTCTCCCATGTAGAAGATCCAGCCGTACCCCGCCCCCTGTTCGTTCATGTCCTTCGTTATAAAGACCTGCAGGTGATCCTTTCTTGCGCCACCCACGCCGCGGAAGTACTGGCGCCTGGCGACCGCATTCTGGCGGGCCTTCAGACCTTCGGCCGCAAACCCGCCGACCCCGTCGGCGGCGACGACCAGCGGCGCCTCGAAGCGCGCAGAGTCCTCGCCGTCCTCTGCCTCGACGCCGGTTACGTCTCCGGCGGCGGAGCGGAGGAGCTCCGTGGCCCGCGTCTTGCTGCGGAAGTCCGCCCCGGCGGCGATTGCCCGCTCGAGGAGCTTCGCGTCGGTCTCCTTGCGGCGGACGACGTAGCCGTGCGGGCCGTTGAGGGTGGGCGGG
>JBFLXF010000570.1:0-2318 GCA_040757515.1 Actinomycetota bacterium | reverse complement strand
CGTAGCCGTGGGCGCTGCCGGGACGGGCCTTCATATACGGCGAGGCGTAGAGGTCGCTCACCCCGAGGTCCGAGAGGTACGGCACCAGCCCCGCCGCCTCGGAGAACGTGAAACCGGCGTTGAACTGCAGCCGGTAGGTAGCGCGAGGGATCCTCAAGAGCCCCCCTCGCGCAGATACCACGCCACCGACCACCCCGGCAACTCCCGCTCGCCTGCCGTCGCGCCTTCCGTGGCGTACAGGAGCTCGCCCATCCCCTGCTCGAACCCGCCGAGGCGGTCCGGGCCCAGGTTGGCAAGCAGCGTCAGAAGCGAGCCGTCCCCGAGCGTCCACTGCACCCTCACGCCCCTCTCCCCCACGAGCCGGTAGCGCGCCTCGCCGCCCGGGACGCCCGCGAGCCGGGGCGCTATCCTCTCCCGGCGCAGCGCGAGCAGCTCGCGGTAGAGGTCGAGCCACGCCGCATGTTCCGGGTCGCCCCGCTCTGCCCAGTCGAGCCTCGAAGCCTCGAACGTCCCGGCCGCGCTCGGGTCGGGGATGCGCTCGCGCGTCTTCGGGTCCGAGAACTCCGGGAACTTCGCGAACTCCTCGCGGCGGCCCTCGGTGACGAGGTGGGCGAGGTCCCCCTCGAAGTCGCAGAAGAAGAGGAAGGGCGAGGAGGCGGCCCACTCCTCGCCCATGAAGATCATCGGCACCTGCGGGGAGAGCAGGTAGATCGCGGAGGCCGCCCGCACGGCCTCCGGCGCGGCGAGCTCCGAAATCCTCTCCCCGAACGCCCGGTTGCCGATCTGGTCGTGGTTCTGAAGGAAGGCGATGAACGCGGGCGGCGAAAGGTCGGCGCTCGGCTCTCCCCGCCTGTCTCCCCGGTGGCGCGAGGGGTCGCCCTGGTAGGCGAAGCCCTCGGCGAGACAGCGCCCGAGATGTCGCACCGGCGCGTCGGCGTAGTCGGCGTAGTAGGCGGCGCCCTCGCCGGTGAGCGCGACGTGCAACGCGTGGTGGACATCGTCGTTCCACTGCGCGTCGTAGAGGTTGCGGCCCTCCCCCGTGCGCCGCAGCAGGGAGGCCTGATTCTCCTCGTTCTCCAGGACCAGGTGCACATGCCGCTCTCGCCCCGGCCCTCTCCTCACGCGCTCTGCAAGCTCGACGAGGAAATGCCTCTCCGAGTCGTCCTTTATGGCGTGGACGGCGTCGAGCCTGAGGCCGTCGAAGCCGTACTCCTCGATCCAGTAGAGCGCGTTGTGCACGAAGAACTCGCGCACCATCTCGCTGTCCGCATCGTCGAAGTTGACCGCCGCCCCCCACGGCGTCTCATGCCTCTCGGTGAAGAACCTCGGCGCGTAGGCGTACAGGTAGTTGCCCTCCGGGCCGAAGTGGTTGTAGACCACGTCGAGGAGGACCATGATGTCCCGCCCGTGCGCGGCCTGCACCAGCCTCTTCAGATCCTCCGGCGTCCCGTAGGAGGAGTCGGGGGCGTAGGGCAGCACGCCGTCGTAGCCCCAGTTGCGAGCCCCCGGGAAGTCCGAGAGTGGCATCAGCTCTATGGCCGTCACGCCGAGACGCGCGAGCTCGTCGAGCCGCTCGCGTACCCCCTCGAAGGTGCCCTCCGGCGAGAAGGCGCCGACGTGCAGCTCATAGACGACCGCCTCGTGCCAGGGGCGCCCCTTCCAGCCTTCGTCGCTCCAGTCGAAGGCTGCGGGGTCCACGACGGCGCTCGGGCCGTGGACGTCCTCCGGCTGGAAGCGGGAGGCCGGGTCGGGGACCTCCGTCTCGCCGTCTATCCGGTAGCGGTAGCGAGCGCCCGGGCGGGCTCCGGCCGTCAGCGAGAAGACGCCGTCCTCGCCCCGCTCCATGCGGCGGGCGTCGCCCTCGAGGACGAGCTCCACGTCTCTTGCCGCCGGAGCCCAGAGGGAGAAGCTGGTCCTCCCGTCCCCGAGGTACTCGGCCCCGAGCGGGAGGCGGTGGCGACGGATCACTCGGCCTCCTCGTCCACGAACTCGCGCGGGCGCACGTTCGTGAGCACGGCCATCGATCGGGGCTTGAGAGGGTACTCGTCGCCCGGCTTGTAGACGGCGCCGCCCTTGAGCCCGGCGGCGTAGCTCGTGTCCATGACGAGCTCCCAGCGGGCGTCGTCGGGGTTCTGCGGGATGGTGAAGGAGATGCCCTCGTGGTGGGCGTTCAGCAGGAGGAGGAAGTCGTCGTCCTCCTCGGGCCGTCCCTGAGCGTCCACCTCGCCCTCGAGGATGCCGGACATCTGGACGCCGAGGGAGCGCGCGAAGGAGCTGGCCCACTCCTCGTCGGTCATCTCGTCGCCGTCGGGGGTAAG
>JBFLXF010000569.1:0-2319 GCA_040757515.1 Actinomycetota bacterium | reverse complement strand
CGGTGGCAGGGTACGCCAGCTGCTCACGAAGGTACGCCTGCATCTGGCCTCGGGGCACCCGGGCCAACGCCTCTGGCACGTGCTCTCCTCAGCAGACCCGGAACTCGCTCATGAATAATTCAGGCTAACGGGTTCGAAACCCCTTGCGGGACCGCCCTCGCCCTCTGGGGGCGGTCCTGCCGGAGTGGATCTCGTTCGCCTGCTCCGGTCCTCAGCGCCCCGCTCTCGACAGTTCCTGCGGGACGCGCTCGGGCACCTCCGGACCGGAGACGCTGCCGTAGTGCCGGATGTCGATCCACTCCCGGACCAGCAGCTTTACCTGCTCGACCGGGTCCTTGACGTCCACGATCCTGACGATCTCGAGCGCGGTCCCCTGCGGGGTGAGCTCCACGTCCTGCAACGTTGTCTCCATCGCGCCGCGCCCTCCAGCGTGAGCGGCTCCTCCTCGGCGGTCGAGTAGACGAGCCCGTAGCCGCGTGAGGTCCTCACCTCGAAGGAGACGCCCTCCTCGCCCTCGAAGCTCGCGAGCATCCCGGCGAACCGGATCGCCTCGCCCTCCAGCTCGCTCTCGCCGTAGAGCTCCCTGCTCCAGCCGGCCCTCTCGTCCACCCGCACCACGACGTAGTCCTTGAGGTCCTCGATGAGCACTTCCCGACGCCTCCTCTCTCTTCCCGGGGGCCGCCTTCCGGCCCCTTTGCTCCGGAAGAGGGGCAGGAAGGCGCCGCGCGAGGAGCCGGGCCCTCAGGCGCTCCTGGCGAAGGCCGCGCCCTTGCGGGAGGCGCCACCTCTCACGGCGCCGCGCCTGCGGACACGTGTCGAGGCGCCCTTCCCGGCGGTCTCCTCGGGAGCGGGCGGGAGCGCCGGTGGGATCCGGGGCTCGGAGAAGAAGCGGATCAGGGCCGCGCCCGCTAACGGGTTCCTGCTCTCGTCCACGAAGCGCCACGCCCCATCCCCCCCATGCTTCCGCAGCCGCTTCACGCACCAGAGCAGGCGCTCCTCTCCCTCCTCCGGCACGAGCCGCGCCCCGAGAGAGAGCATCCTGCGCCTCCCCAGAATCCGTCCGGCCCTGCCGCACACGACCTTCTCCAGGGCGAGCACCGAGAGCTCGGCCCCGACCGCCGCCCCCTCGCTCTCCTCCCACACCTCCCTGCGCGCCCGGGCGAGCAGCGCCTCCGCGAGCAGGTATCCCGCGAATGCCAGCAGCGCCGATACCAGCTCCCGGACCGCCCTCACAACCCTGCGGGCGGCATCCGCAGCGCGTCCTCGCAGCAGATCCTCCTCGTCCGCATCGCGCATCAGGAGCGCCACCGCCTCGCCGCCCCTCTCCCCCACCGCATACTTCATCAGGGCCAAGCCGGACTCCCTTCTCCCCGACTCCTTCGAAGACCCTCAGGACCGTACCGGCCCCACGTCCGCAAGGGCGGGCCGGTACGGGCGGCGAGGCCGCCCAACCACGCTCCGACAAAGAACTAACAATACTAAAAGCCGCATGTATTTGGGCAAAAAAGGGGAGTGCTGCGGGTCTTTGCTTGGCCTGTATCAGGCGCTCTGCTGGAGGTCTTCGTCGGGGTCTTTGACCTTATCCAGGATATCTAGGAGCCTCTCGCGGGTCCCGAAGATCGGGGAGATGGGCAAGTGTTCGGCGAGGGCTTTGGCTTCCCTTATGGCTTCTTCGAGGGTGTCGAAGTCTCCCTGGTAACCGGCCTCTATGTTCCAGTCCGCGGTTTCTTCGCCGCGGCCGGGGAGGAAGTCGCCGTCGTCCGCGAGGGCGTCCGGGTCGGGGACGACGGAGAAGAAGACTACGGTGTACCAGTTCGTGCCCGGGCCGTACTCCTTCTGGATGGCGAGCCCGACGCCGCTCTCGGTCGGGGAGTCCTCGTCGAAGACGGGCACGCACTGCATCCACAGCCCGCGGCCCGGGAGGGATTTGTCTATGTGCCGGATGAGCTCGTTCCAGTCCACAGGGATCATTATACGGTCCTTCGGGGGAGGGGCGGCAACGGCCCCTCCCCGCTCTTTGTGGCTTCTAGATCAGCTCTCTGTCGACGAGGTTGTTGAAGCGCCGGGCGGCGTCGCGGTAGCGCGAGGGGCCGTAGGTCTCGATGCGCGCCACGGCGGGCAGCCTGGAGGCGCGGTTGCGCAGGACGACCGCGGGCTGGGCGGCGCGGTTCCCGTAGCCGCCCTTCGCGAGCTCGACGAGGGCGACGACGAAGGGCCCTGCGGGTTCGGCGCGGAGAAGCTTCTCGCCCTCCTCCAGCATCTCCTTGCGGGCAAAGACCTCTGCTTCGCGGCGGTTCACTCTGCTCCTTTCCCTCGGGT
>JBFLXF010000568.1:0-2320 GCA_040757515.1 Actinomycetota bacterium | reverse complement strand
GGCTTGGTAAAGACTACAGCCCGCGTGAGCCCAGGAGGCTGTACTTCTCCTACCCCGAGGATCATGGCTCCTTCGCTCACGCCACCATGCGCTGCGTGGGGGCGGGCAAGTGCCGCGACGTCTCCAGCGGCGTGATGTGTCCGAGCTACATGGTTACGCTGGAGGAGGAGCACAGCACCCGTGGTCGCGCCCGAGCCCTCCACGAGATGCTGCGCACCAGGGGCCCGATAGAGGAGGGCTTCAGGAGCCGGGAGGTCTTCGAGGCGCTGGACCTGTGCCTCTCGTGCAAGGGCTGCAAGAACGACTGTCCCGTGAACGTGGATATGGCGACCTACAAGGCCGAATTTCTCTCCAGGCACTACAAGGGCAGGCTCCGGCCACCCGGGGCGTACACGATGGGCCTTATCATGCTGCACGCCCGCGTCGCGCAGTACGTCCCGCGGCTGGCGAACTTCGTGACTCACGCGCCGGTGTTGAAGGACGTGATCCGGCGCGCCGGCGGCCTCACCACCGAGCGCGAGTTGCCGCCCTTCGCTCACCAGACGTTCAAGGCATGGTTCGAAGAGCGCACCGCCGTCAACCCGGGCGGCCCGCCGGTCGTGCTCTTCCCGGACACCTTCAGCAACTTCTTGCACCCCGAGCCGGCGAAGGCAACGGTCGAGGTGCTCGAAGACGCAGGCTACCGCGTGATCGTACCGCGGACGTCCCTCTGCTGCGGACGGCCGCTCTACGACTACGGGATGCTCGACACCGCAAATCTCATGCTCCGCAGGCTCGTGGCGACGCTCGCCCCCTATGTCCGGGAGGGGATAAAGGTCGTGGGCGTCGAGCCGAGCTGCATAGCGGCATTCCGGGACGAGTTGCCGAACATGATGCCCCACGACGAGGATGCTAAGAGACTCAGCCGGAGCACCCTCACCATCGCCGAGTTCCTGACGCGTGAGGCCGGGGGCTACGAGCCGCCCAGGCTCGGGCGCCGGGCAGTCGTCCACCGCCACTGCCACCACTACTCGGTCATGGGCTTCGGGCCTGATGAGGAGCTGCTGGAGAAGATCGGACTCGACTTCGAGGTGCTGGACTCTGGCTGCTGCGGGCTCGCCGGAAGCTTCGGGTTCGAGGCCGGCGAGCACTATGAGGTGTCGATGGGCGCCGGGGAGCGCGTCCTGCTGCCGGCAGCGCGGGAGGCTCCGAAGGACACGCTGATCATGGCCGACGGCTTCTCGTGCAAGACTCAGATCGAGCACGCCACCGACCGCCGGGCACTGCACGTGGCTCAGGTCATCAAGATGGCGATGGATTACGGCGAGGAGGGCGCGCCGGGCGACTACCCCGAGCGCCTCTATCCGGACGTCGTCCCCGGCGACGGCGGGGCTAAGAAGGCGGCGGTCGCCGCCGCCCTCGCGGGCGGGGCGGCCACCCTGGCATGGAGGCTCAGGAGCAGGAGGTAAGAGTTTTGCGTTCCAAGAGGCTGCACGAGAGCGACGGACAGAAGACCTACGCGCTCGTCTTCGACGAGGGGGACGAGGTGATCTCCACCCTCACCGGCTTCGCCAGGGAGAACGGGCTTGACGCCGCGAGCTTCACCGCGCTCGGGGCCTTCGGCGCCGCAACTCTGGGATACTTCGACATGGACGAGAAGGAGTACCGGAAGATACCGGTACATGAGCAGGTCGAGGTCCTCTCGCTCCTGGGGACCGTGGCTCCGAAGGAGGACGGGGAGCCGCAGGTGCACGCCCACGTCGTCCTCGGCACCTCCGAAGGCGCCGCCCGCGGCGGGCACCTCCTCGAGGCCCGCGTTCGTCCGACGCTGGAGGTGGTGCTCACCGAGTCGCCGGAGCACCTGCGGCGGCGGATGGATGAGAAGACCGGCCTTCCGCTGCTGACGGTGGGCTGAGGCCGAAAAACGGGTGAGAGATGCTCCAGCGTATCGTAAAGGCGTCTTAACGGTAGCGTTACCGAAGCCTTGCGCGCCTTCCACACCATGCAGAACGTCCCCGAGTTCGACCCGGAGCCGAAGGGCTCCGGGTCCTTCTACGGGACCATAGACTTCGAGCTTGCGCGCCACCTGCAGACCATCCTTGCCTACGAGGTGAACGGCGAACCGCTGCCCGTGGAGCACGGGGCGCCTGTGAGGCTGCGGGTGGGGACGCAGCTCGGGTTCAAGATGGTGAAGTGGATCCGGGCGATAGAGGTCGTCGACGATTACGGGAAGGTAGGCAAGGGGTGCGGCGGCTGGCGGGAGGACAACCAGTACTATGGCACGGGAGCCGGGATCTGACGGAGAAAGGAGACTGATATGGCCAAGAATAACAACCCGGAG
>JBFLXF010000567.1:0-2324 GCA_040757515.1 Actinomycetota bacterium | reverse complement strand
CCGACATGGCCCACATCGCCGGCCTCGTCGCCGCCGAGGTGCATCCCTCGCCGATCCCCTACTGCGAGATCGTCACGACCACGACGCACAAGACCCTGCGCGGGGCGCGCGGCGGCATGATCCTCTGCCGCGAGGAGTTCGCGAAGAAGGTCGACAGCCGCGTCTTCCCCGGCATGCAGGGCGGCCCCCTCATGCACGCCATAGCCGGGAAGGCCGTCGCCTTCGGCGAGGCCCTCCGGCCCGATTTCAGGGACTACGCGCGCAGGGTGGTCGAGAACTGCCGGGCGATGGCCGAGGGACTCCTCGAGGGCGGGATGAACCTCGTCTCCGGCGGGACGGACAACCACCTGATCCTGGTGGACCTCCGCGGCTCCGGTATCACCGGCAAGGAGCTCGAGGAGCGCCTGGAGTCCGTCGGGGTCACTTGCAACAAGAACATGGTCCCGAATGACCCGGAGAAGCCGACCATAACCAGCGGCGTCCGCCTCGGCACCGCTGCGATGACGACGCGCGGGATGGGCGAGGGGGAGATGCGCGAGATCGCCGACATCATCGTCCGGGCCGCCCGCGGCGAGACGGAGGGGCTGCGCGGCCGGGTCGCCTCGCTTACGGAGGCCTTCCCGCTCTATGCCTGAGGCGGAGAACTTTCACGTCATAGACCGGCCCCTGACCCGGCACAAGCTCGCCGTCCTGCGCGACGAGCGCACGCCCACGCCCGAGTTCCGGCAGGCGATGAAGGAGCTGGCCCTCATCATGGTCGCCGAGGCCACCCGCGAGATGCCCACCCGCACCACGAAGATCCGCACCCCGCTCGCCGAGACGCGGGCCGAGGAGATCTCCGCCCCCGTCTGCATAGTGCCGGTCCTGCGCGCGGGCCTCGGGATGCTCGACGGAGCGCTGGCCCTGCTCCCGAAGGCGACGGTCGGCTTCATGGGGCTCTTCCGCGACGAGGAGACCGCCCAGCCCATCGAGTACTACGTGAACCTGCCGCGCAACCTGGGGGACTACCTGGTGCTCGTCCTCGACCCGATGCTCGCCACCGGCGGCAGCCTCTCGGCGACCCTGAGCAAGCTCAAAGAGGAGGGGGCGACCTGGATCTCCTGCCTCCACGCCGTCGCCGCCGTGCCGGGCGTGGAGCGCGTTACCCGCGAGCACCCCGACGTGACCTTCTACGCGGCGGCCGTGGACCCGGAGCTGAACGAGAACGCTTTCATCGTTCCGGGGCTCGGCGACGCAGGGGACAGGCTCTATGGAACCCTTTAAGCGGGAGGACGTCGACACCTCGGGCCGTCACGCCGACTTGCGGCGGACGCGCCCGTCCTGGGACGAGTACTTCATGTCTATCGCGCACGAGGTCGCGACCCGCTCGACCTGCCCGCGCCTCGCGGTGGGCGCGGTGATCGTGCGCGACAGGCGCATCCTCACCACGGGCTACAACGGCAGCCCCTCCGGAATGCCGCACTGCGACGAGGTCGGCTGCCTCATCCGCGTCGTGGACGGGCGCGAGAGCTGCCAGAGGACGCTCCACGCCGAGCAGAACGCCATAATCCAGGCAGCCTACCACGGCGTCAGCGTGGACGGGGCCACAATCTACTCCACCCACCAACCGTGCCTGATGTGCGTGAAGATGATCATGAACGCCGGGATCGAGGAGGTCCGCTACGCAGGCGGCTACCCCGACCCGCTGGCAATGGAGCTCGCCGCCGAAGGCGGCCTGAAGATGGTGAGGTTCACCCCAGGTGAGCAGGTTCAGGAGCCGTAGAGCATCCTGACCCAGACCCCCTCCAGCGTTTCGATCACCGCTTCCTTTCTCTCCTGCGAGGGACGCTTCTGCGGGTTTCCGAAGACGTCGAGCAGGTATCGTTCGGTCATCAGCACGAGCGCCCGCGCCGTCTCGTGCGGGTCGAGGTCGCCCGGCGACCGGCCCGCCGCCACGTCGCGCGAGATACGCGCCGCCACCGCGCCTATCAGGCGCTCGATGAGGCCGAACCTGTACACCTCTTCGACCCTGGCGTCGTGGCTGGCCGCGTCGGATATCGCCCTTAAGACGGGACCATAGGCCACAAACGTCTCCAAGCCCGCGCTCAGCGCCCGGCGCAGCGCCGCCCGAGCCTCCTCGACCCCGCTCGCCTCGTCCGCCAGCCAGCGCCGGTCCGCCGCGAAGATGAGGCCGCCGATCCCCTCCAGGAGCCGCGTCACTACCTCGTAGCGGTCGCGGAAGTACGCGTAGAACGCCGGCCGCGAGAGCCCCGTGCGCTCCATCACCGCCTCGACCGTCATCTCCCTGAACGGTCTCTCCTCCAGCACGGCCCTCGCCGCCGCCA
>JBFLXF010000566.1:0-2332 GCA_040757515.1 Actinomycetota bacterium | reverse complement strand
ACCACGCCGCCCTCATAATTGGAGCCCTGGAAGACGAAACCGTTCCTGATGTCGTTGTCCTGAGCGGCCTTCTTGGCCTGCTCCTTGAGCTCCTCCCAGGTCTGCGGCGGCTCCGAGAAACCGGCCTCCTCGAGAAGATCCTGCCGGTAGTAGAGCATCCCGGCGTCCGTAAACCACGGCACCCCGTAGATGCCCCCCTCGTAGGTGAGGGACTCTATCGGTCCGGGCAGAAACCTCTGCCGCTCGGACTCGGGGAAGCGGTCCGAGACGTCCACGATCCAGCCGTTGGCCGCGAACTGCGCCGGCCAGATGACGTCGCCCCCGATGAGGTCTATGTCGCCGCCTCCGGCCTGAAACTGGGTGCGCAGCTTGTCGAAGTACTGGCCCGTATCCGCGGGCATCTCGCGGTAGTTGGCCGTGTACTCGCCCTCGAACCGCTCGTTGAAGCGCTTGACCAGTTCCTGGAGGGTGCCGGACTCGTCGGGGCCGAAGGAGAAGATGAACTCCCCGCTGCTGGAGCCGCCGCCACCGCCACCGCATCCCACCAGCCCTATGAGGGCCGCTCCTGCGAACCCGGCGCCGGTGATCTGGATAAAGTGCCGGCGGCTGATAGCCCTGCCACCCGCCGGCGCCGTCCTCCGTATCGTCATGCTCGCCTTTCCTCTCTAGTGGGGAAACATCCTGTCAACCGAACATACGAAGCGCCGTCTCTGCCGGTTCGCCCGTCTCTAGAAGATAGCCTCCTCGGTCTCGGGATCGAAGAGGTGTATCTTGGAGGAGTCTACGATGAGCCGCATCTTGTGGCCCTCCCTGGCCTGGCTCTCCGGCGCCACCCGCGCCACCATCATCTCGCCGGTGTCCCCGCCGGGGGTGGCTGCCTCCGCCTCGGCCTCCTCGTCGCCGGTGGGCTCTTCGCCGGCCATCTCCTCGATGGTCTCCAGATGCGCCTGCGCCTCTCTGGGCACCTCGAAGTACACGTACTTCTCGCTCCCCATGCTCTCTATGACCTGCGGCTCGACCTCAATGCTGTTGGAGGCGCCCATGCCGCCCATCGCCTGCGCCGCCTCGGTCTCGGCGTCCTCCATGTGCTCGGGCCTGATCCCCAGGATCACCTCTCTGTTCACGTAGCGGTCCACCTCGTGACCGCCCTCTCTGGCCTCCGCTATCTCCTCGCGGGTGAGGGTGATGGAGGTGCTGCCGAACTTGACCGCGTACGCCCCGTTCTCCTTCTCCAGGTGCGCCAAGATGAAGTTCATCGCCGGAGAGCCGATAAAGCCCGCCACGAAGACGTTCCTGGGGTGGTCGTACATCACCTGGGGGGGAGCGACCTGTTGCACTACCCCGTCCTTGAGGACCACGATCCTGTCGGCCATCGTCATGGCCTCGGTCTGGTCATGGGTAACGTAGATGGTCGTCGTCCCGATCCTGTTGTGCAGCTTGGCGATCTCCGTACGCATCTGCACCCTGAGCTTCGCGTCCAGGTTGGAGAGGGGCTCGTCCATCAGGAACGCCTTGGGCTCACGCACTATCGCCCGTCCGAGAGCCACCCGCTGCCTCTGGCCGCCGGATAGCGCCTTTGGCTTGCGGTCCAGAAAGCGCTCGATGGAGAGGATGCGCGCCGCCTCTTCCACCCGGCGGTTGATCTCCTCCTTGTCCATCTTTCTGAGCTTTAGCGCGAAGCCCATGTTCTCGCGCACGTTCATGTGCGGATATAAGGCGTAGTTCTGGAAGACCATCGCGATGTCCCTGTCGCGAGGCGGCAGGTCGTTGACGACCCTGTCCCCTATAAAGACCTTGCCGCTCGTTATGTCCTCCAGGCCCGCGATCATTCTCAAGGCCGTGCTCTTGCCGCAGCCCGAAGGTCCCACGAAAACAACGAACTCGCCGTCCGGGATGTCCAGGTTCATGTCTTTTACCGCCACCACGTCCTCGCCGTAGACCTTGGTGACGTCCTCGAGCGTTACCTCCGCCATCCCAGCTCCTCCTTCCGTACTACCTTACGTAGCTACGAGCCCCCTCGTCCCTGAAGCCCGCAGACCTTGCCACCCGTGTTGCGACTACATTCTACCCCAGTCGGGCACTATTGAGTCTCCAGGTAATTTTTCTTGATCTCGGAGACCCGCGCAACCGCCTCTCTCACGCGCTGGCGCGGGATCTCGCCCCGCTCCACGGCCGCGACGACGGCGTTGTAGGCATCGGCCTGCTGCTGCGGGGGACTGGAGATTATGAGAAGATCCGCCCCGGCCTTCACCGCCTGGACCGCAGCCTTTGCCGGCGGATCGCCTGCGTTGGCTCCCTCCATCGCCAGATCGTCGGTGACGGCGACGCCCTC
>JBFLXF010000565.1:0-2332 GCA_040757515.1 Actinomycetota bacterium | reverse complement strand
CGCCACCATCAGCATGTGCGCCCGCAGCCCCGCGCCCTGACCGACCGCCACGAGCTGCCGGAATGCCGAGGTGAACCCGAACCTCGCGTGGTACAGCGCCACCCCGAGCAGAATCCCGATCGCGAAGAGTATCCCCTGCACGTACCCCTGCCCGGCGACGATGGCGTACCCGAGCATGCCCATCGCCCCCACAGCCCCGAGGGCTACGCCCGCCCGCGGCGATGGCAGAGCGCGCCCGGCGTCTCCAACCTCCGTCCGTACTGCTCTCTCGGTGTGCTGCAATCTAGCCCCCTCTCTAATTCCGAGAAGATGAGTCGGAATTACAACAAGGAGGGGCGTATTGTCAAGTGCAGAATCAGCGCCTGGTCGCGCCGGCGAAGAAGACGGGGCTGTAAGTTTGCAGGGAATCCGCGTCGAAGCCCGCGTGGTCGAGGAGACTATTTAGTTCGTCTGGATGGAAGAATTTCAGGCCACCGGTGGAGAGGAGGCGCTGGAGGCGTCGTCCGCGGGCGGTAGCGGAGCGCAGGATGCCCATTATGGCGAGCCGGGCGCCGGGAGCGAGGACGCGGCGGGTCTCGCGCAGAGCGCGAGCCGGGTCTCCGGCTTCGTTCAGGGTGCCGCCGCAGACGGCCCCGGCGAAGGAGGCGTCCGCGAAGGGGAGGTGGTGCATGTCCGCGCGGGCGAAGGAGGGCGTTACGCCGAGGCATCGGGCGCGGCGGGCTGCCTCTCTCAGCATCGTAGGGGCGATGTCTATTCCGACGACGGCGCCGGAGTCGCCGAGCACTCTCTGCAAGTGGCGGGTGTAGAGACCGGCGGAGCAGCCGAGGTCAAGGTAGAGACCGCCACGCTCGATACCGGCCAGGGAGGCCACTATCTCCACCTCCCGCTCGTTCGGGAAGCGTTCACCGGTGAGCAAGGTGAGTGAGCGGACGCGCCAGAGGGGTTCGTAGAGGCGTCCGGCGCCGGGCAGGAAATTGGTCAGGTTCGCGGGGTTGTGAGCGCCGATCTTGCCCCTCATGAGGTCGAGGTAGCCGTGCCCTATGCGGTAGGTTTCGCCGGAGGGAGAGTGGGCGGCGCCGGAGAGGATCACGCCCCTCTCTTCGACGCCTGTGGCGTAGGCGAGTCTCTCATCCCGGGTGGGGCGTATGATGTGCAGCAGATCCTTGCGGAACATCGGGCTACCGGCGGCGCCGTCTCTGGCGGGCGCGCTGGAGGCGGACGTCGAAGCCGCGTATGGAGTCTACGAAGGCGCCGCTCTCTGTTGGGGGTTGGGTGGGTTTGACGGTGGTGTAGGCGCTCTCGTGGTAGACGAGCGGGCCTTTGCGCGTGTCGCCCAGGCGCACGGAGACGACCCGGCCCAGGAAGAGGTCGTGGTCGCCGCCTGGGTAGATCTCCTCCAACTCGCACTCGATGGCGGCCAGGGCGCCGGTTGCGAGCGGGGCGCCGGTCTTGCCGTAACCGCCTCCCAGGGAGTGGATCGCCTGCAGACCGCTGGAGCGTTCTGGGGAGGCGAAGAGGCGGGAGAGGCCCTCCTGGTCGTCGGCGAGGATGTTGACGGCGAAGTAGCCCTCCTCGCGGATACGGGGGTTCAGGCGGGCATCTCTGTGGACGCTTACCAGAAAGAGCAGGGGATCTAGGGAGACGGAGATCACGGCGTTCGCCGTCATACCCTCGGCGCGCTCCTCCTGACCGGTGGTCACGACGGTCACGCCGGTGGGGAAGAGGCGCATTGCGCCCTTGAGCGACTCGCCATCCGGCTTCAGGACCTCCCACTCGTCAGGCACCCCGGCCCTCTCTTTCGTAAGGACTGACCATAACTAGGCGAGGCTACTACGCTCCGGCCTCATCCACAAGAGCGCCGTTGGCGCGGCTCCTGGGGCCACCACCGCTCCACGGTCGTCCGGTCCGCGCCGTACCAACTGCGAGAGCGCGGCCCGTGGCTCGCGCTGTCGAGCACGACCCGCTCGGAGCCGGGCAGCACCGCCGATTCGACGGGCACCGTCCCGTCGCCGCGAACCCTGCCGTCCTTCAGGAGGCGCTCGTAGCGCCTGCGGGCGCTGGAGGACCTTGCGCCGTCTGCGGCGGCACCGGCCACCGAGAGGTAGCGGATACCGCTACCTGCGTGCAGGGCACCGGGGAAGAGGGCGTTGGTCTGCTGGATGAGGACGTGGCCACGGCCTTCATCCGCAAGGTGAGGGGTGCCGAGCGTGATCAGGTGCGAGACTCGCCGGTAGCCGGAGTAGCGACGTCCCCCGTAGGGAGGGTCGCCTCCAATGTAGATCCTGCATAGGAGCCCGCCCATACCGTGCCCGACGAGCACAGCCTTCTTCGA
>JBFLXF010000564.1:0-2338 GCA_040757515.1 Actinomycetota bacterium | reverse complement strand
GACGCATACCCGACCACCGCCAACGCCGAGGGGCCGAGGCGGGCGAAACCTTCGGAGGCCTTGAGGCCGACGGTCCCCGCGATCTCGGAGGCGATAGCCAGCATCAGGAACAGGAGCGCGGTCGGGTCCATCTCGGAGACCCCCGGGTGGGATCAACCGCCGATTCGAGCGTTTGCGGGTAGCCGAATCGGATGGTAGACCACCCGACGACGGTGGTCGGCCCGTGACCCCTACCTTTGTGGCGAGGGTTGCTCGCCTGGTATCCTTTTTCCTGCGTCGGGCGCCCTCCTCAAGAGACGTACTGGGCCTCGCCGTTGCCGTAGGACCAGTTGGCCTTGGGCACCTCCACGAGGTTTATCACCACGTCCTCGGGCCTCACCCCCGGCTTCTGCGCCAAGCGCTCCACGATGGTCGCGTACAAGGTCTTCTTCTCGACCGTGCGTCCCTCGTTCAGCGTGATCTGCACGAAGACCACCTCGTCGGTCCGCTCGACGCCGAGGTAGTCCGGGCTGTAGACCAGCTCGTTGGGACCGTGCTCGGAGACCACCGCGAACTGGTCCTTCTCGGGCGCGCCTGCCGCCTCGACCAGCGCCCGGTAGACGCCGTCCGCCAGGGCCTTTTTGTACTCGGGGTCCTTGCCCTCCATGAGGTCTATGCGTGCCAGTGGTATTCTCTACCTCCTCTTATCCGTAATGATTTCCGTAGTGGTTGCCTTATCGAATCGAGTGAACGTAGCGGTTGGCGGCGCTTCGCGCGGGGGAGCGGCGGGGCGCGGGAGAAGATGCCGATGGTGCCGCCTTCTTCCGGGAGTGGTGGACGGACCGGAGTCGTCATCTCAGAACTCCGAGGGTTACACGGGCGGCGTCCTCCAGCATCTCCGGGTCTGCGCCGGATCTCGCCAGGACGCGCAGACCCGGAGATGCTGTTGATCAGGAAGCGGGCCAGGGCTTTCGGGTCGTGTTCCGTAGAGAGTTCGCCGCTCTTTTGGGCGCGTCACCGCGTCCTCGAAGGCCGCGCTCAGGTGGCTGACGTAGCGCGCTCACTTCGCCGTGCCCGCCTCCTGTTGGTGGGAGGACATATTCTTCACCTGACGGACTATCCTGCTCTTCCAGTCGATCACCCCGAAGTGGGGCCGCCGCAGCAAGTCGGGTTCCCGTTGAACTACCGCGGCGCCCGACCCGCCGGGCGCACCGCCCCACCCGCACTCGGGCAGCACAGCGAAGAGATACTCTGCGAACTTGGACACGATGAAGAACTTATCCGCCAACTCCTCTCGGTCAATGTCTCGAAAGTTATGGGTTTTGGTTTTTCTGCCTCTTCGAGAGCGTCCATAGTGAGATAGCGCCTGAGCGCCCACTCCTCGCTCTCCTCGAGAGGATCACGAAGGCGCAGGCATGCTCGCTCCTGCAGCCGAGGGTGGGCATGCCGGCGAGGGACACGGCTCCTATCTTCGGGTGCTCGTAGAGCTCATCCTCCACGTAGGAGACGGATATGTTTTCGCCACCACGAAGATGCCCATCCTCGTCGATGGACGCCAGATCCCCGTATCGAACCGTTCGCCATCGAAACTCTCGCAGGTCGTCCCCGGCCGGTACCGGTGAACGCGGTCAGCCGGTGGATTCCTGAACGGAGGGGAAGCGCGGTGGCCGCTTCTCGCGCAGCGCGGCGGCGCCTTCCACGACGTCTGGGCCCATGAAGGTCAGCATCTCATAGGCGGCGGACTGGTCGAAGATCGGTCCGGCGGCTTTCAGCCAGTTGTTGAGCGCGCGCTTGGTCCAGCGGATCGCAAGCTGGGAACCGGTGGCAAGGGTGTCGGCGATCGCCAGCGCCTCCGGCAGCACCTTGTCACGGGGCAGTGCCTTAGTTACCATGCCGATGCGCTCGGCTTCCACTCCGGTGACCATCTCGCCTGTCAGCAGGTAGTAGCGAGCCTTGGCCATCCCGGCGAGCAACGGCCAGATGATCGCGGCATGGTCTCCAGCCGCTACGCCGAGCTTGACGTGGCCGTCGCCGAGTTGGGCCTCCTCGGCGCAGATCGAGATATCCGCCAGCAGCGCCACGACCAGACCGGCACCGACCGCAACCCCGTTGATCGCCGACACCACCGGTTTCTCGCAGTTGATCATATTGTAGACCAGGTCGCTCATCTCGGAGAGCATGTGTGCCACCCGGTCGTGGTCGCCGGCTATGCGCTCTATCATCGCCAGGTCTCCGCCCGCGGAGAATGCTCTCCCGGCGCCGGTCACCACGGCGACACGGGTTTCGGGGTCGGTGGAGACGTCCGTCCACACCCTGGCCAGTTCGCCGTGCATGGTTTCGTCGATGGCGTTGTACTTTT
>JBFLXF010000563.1:0-2338 GCA_040757515.1 Actinomycetota bacterium | reverse complement strand
TGCGCCCACCGACCGCGATCGGATCGCGGTCGGAAGCCAGGATCCGCCGGCGCTCCCATCCGGCGTTGCTTCGGTCCGAATCGTGGATGGTCAGTGCGTTGTGCGAGCGTCGGGTGCGCCGTTAGCGCTCAACGTAGACGGGGATCCCGGCTCGAGACGATCTCGATGCGGGAGCTGGATCGCAGGCTTTCCGGGAAGAGGACCAGGTTGTCGCCCAGGCGGGTGGCCGAAGGGACGATCAGGCCCTCCAGACCTCTTTCCAACGCGGCTGCGCCGATGGCCTGCGTCGCCTCGTAGTCGGTGTCGTGCACCAGGTGTTCGATGCTCAGGCCCAAAGCCTTGGGGCTGCGGCAGTCCGCCACCTCCCCCACCTCCACGGAGAGCTCGCTCAGACGGAAGTCGTTGAGCGCGGGCAACAGCTCCGGGGTTACGTGCCTTTGTACTTCGCCGAGGCAGGTCTCGGGGGCGGTGGCCAGATACAGGGCCGCGAAGCTCTGCTCTTCATCGAACCGGTCCAGCCCCCGGTTGTAACGGCCCGAAACCTTCCGTGCTCCGCCTGGATCATCCGCCCGGTATCTCCTCTTGTGCATGCGCCAGACGTGACCCCGCCAAGCGACGGCCGGAGAGCCCGCAACGGCGGCTCGTGCGTCCCACCCCTCCGGAACCGGCACCCGCGCCGCTCAGACGAAGACGCCGGAGTCGAGCGCCTCCAGCGCGGCCTCGACCCGGTCCGGCCGCCCAGCCCTGAGCACCTCCACGGGCGTGAGACCCCCGAGGTAGGGACTGGCCGCGCGCAGCCAGGAGCGCACGGCTTCCGGAGTATCGAAGGTCTCCTGCAGGCGGCCATCCAGGGCGACCAGCGCCGCCAGACGCACCCGCGCATCCCGCTGCGGGTGCGTCTCTCCGGCGCGCCAACGTTCTACGGTACGGGCGGATGTCCTCAGAGCAGCAGAGAGCTCGCCGACCGAGAGGCCGAGGTCCTCCTCCAGCCGCTCGACCGCCCGGCCCGGCGCCATATCCAGCCTCAGCTCCGCCGCCTTCACGATACGCCTCCTGTTTGTCGGTCAAAGTTTGGCAGACAACCTGTCCAGAGGATATTGCACGTCCCCCGGTCTGTCAACCGTCGCGGACCGGGACCAAAGCACCTACCCACCACAGAGAGACAGGAAGCGTGCGACGCCGCAGCCGACAGCCCTATCGATACGCTTGCGGCCTCAGCCCCTCCTACCGGTCTGCTTTTAGCCGTTCGATGGTTGATTTTTAGCCACTGAATGGTTAATTTACAACCATGTACCGGAGGAACGTCGCGGATCTACTCGATGAGGCCCTCGCCGACAGCCCGGTGGTTCTGCTGAACGGGGCCCGGCAGACGGGCAAGAGCACCCTGGTGCGCAGCAGCATGATAAGGGGTTTCTCCGGCCGCTACCTGACGCTCGACGACGCGGGGATCCTCTCGGCGGCGGCCACGGACCCGGCGGGTTTCCTGGCAGGGTTGGGGCGGCCGGTGGTGCTGGACGAGGTGCAGCGGGCGCCGGACCTGTTTCTCGCGATCAAGGCCGAGGTGGACCGCGACCGGAGGCCCGGGAGCTTCCTGCTCACCGGTTCGGCCAACGTGCTGCTCCTCCCCCGCCTCTCGGAGTCTCTGGCGGGCAGGATGGAGGTGCACACCCTGTGGCCGCTCTCGCAGGGGGAGCTGGAGGGCGTCAGGGAGGGCTTCGTGGACGCGGCGTTCTCCGGAGGGGCACCGCCGGTCTCGCTCGAGGCGGAGGACCCGCCGCGGCTCTTCGAGAGGGTGCTGCGCGGCGGGTTCCCCGAGGTCGTGGGCCGGGAGTCGCCCGCCCGCCGGAGGGCCTGGTTCGACTCCTACGTCACCACCATCCTGCAGCGGGACGTGAGGGACCTCGCCAATATCGAGCGCCTCGCGGAGATGCCGCGTCTGTTGTCCCTCCTGGCGACGCGCGCCTCCTCGCTCCTCAGCTATTCCGACCTCTCGCGCGCCGCGGCGATGCCCCAGAGCACCCTCAAGCGGTACATGGCCCTGCTCGAGACCGTCTTCCTGGTGCAGACCCTCCCCGCCTGGTCGGCCAACCTTGGCAAGCGGCTGGTCAAGTCCCCGAAGTCGATCGTCTGCGACACCGGCCTCGCGGCGCACCTGCAGGGCGTGGACGCACAGAGGCTCTCCGCCGAGCCCGTCCTGGCGGGTCCGCTCCTGGAGAACTTCGTCGCGATGGAGCTCAAAAAGCAGATAACCTGGAGCGAGACGCGGCCCAGCCTCTACCACTTCCGCACCCAGGCGGGCCGGGAGGTCGACCTCGTCCTGGAGGACGCCGCCGGCCGC
>JBFLXF010000562.1:0-2342 GCA_040757515.1 Actinomycetota bacterium | reverse complement strand
AAGGCGCTCCACGATCTCCTCGACCTTGTCGCGGGTAACCGCCGCCGCGCCTATCTGCAAAAGGATCAGACGCTCCAGCGTCTCGCCTATCGTCCCGCGCATGCTCCTACCTCCCTATCTTCGAGTTTGCCACCCATGATAACGCGCCGGAGACTCCCGGGAACCCTACGTCGGGCTCTCGGCGCGCCGGCCGCCCCCCGCGCGCCACGCCTTGTAGAGCGAGAGGACGGGCGAGGCGATAAAGATGGAGCTGTAGGTGCCGGCGACGATGCCGACCAGGAGAGCGAAGGCGAAGTCGCTCAGGGTCGACTCGCCGAAGATCAGGAGCGCGGTTATCGGGATGAGGGTGGAGACGGAGGTATAGATCGAGCGCATCACCACCTGGCGGATGGAACGGTTGACCATCTCGTCGAAGCGCCGACGGTTGTAGCCGATGCTCGGAGCGTTCTCCCTTATCCTGTCGAAGATGATGATCGTGTCGTAGAGTGAGTAGCCAAGCACGGTCAAGACCGCGACGACCGTGACCAGGTTGACCTCCCGTCCCATGATCGCGTAGAAGCCGACGGTCATCAGGATGTCGTGGACGAGCGCGACCATCGCCGCCATCGCGAAGGCAAACTCGAACCGGATGCTGATAAACGCCACGATAATCAGCAGCGCCGCCGCCACAGCCTGCAACGCCTGGTTTCTGACCTGCCCGCCGAACGTCGGGCTTACGCTGGTAACGCTGACCTCCGCCCCGAGCGCCTCGCTCAGGGCCTCCCGCACCTGTCCCTGCTCCCGCTCGGTCAGGACGGGCGTGCGGACCTCGTAGCCGTTCCCGGCGCGCTGTATTACGGCGCTCTGAGCCACGAAGCCGGGCAGGGCATCGCGGACCTCGCCCACGCTCAGCTCCCGCTCCGGCTGGGCGGCGGTGAACTTCACCCCGCCCTCGAAGTCTATGCCGAAGTTCAGACGCCCCATGGCGATGGCGGCGATGCCGATCAGGAGCAGGACGGCCGAGATCGCAAACCACACCTTCCAGCCCCCTACGAAGTCTATCCTCTGCAGCACCTAGCGCACCCCCGCTCCCGCCTTGCCTCTGGAGACGCCCATCATCGCGGGCGATAGCCGGATGCCGCGTCCGGAGAGCACGCCGAGCAACGCGCGCGTCACCACTATGGCCGTGAACATAGAGAGGATGACACCGATCGATAGCAGAACCGCGAACCCTCGCACCGAGCCGGTACTGAGAGCGAACACGATGAACGCCGTGATCAGGGAGGTGATGTTGCCGTCGAGGATCGCGCGGAAGCCCTTCTCATATCCGGCCTGTATCGCAGTCCGGGTCGTCTTGCCGCGCCGCACCTCCTCTTTTATCCGCTCGAAGATGACGATGTTCGCGTCTACCGCCACCCCGACGGAGAGAACGATGCCCGCGATGCCGGGCAGGGTCATGGTGACCGGTATGGCCACGACGATCCCCCAGAGGAGGAAGGCGTAGATCAGGAGCGCCAGCGCCGCCACCAGTCCGAGCACCCGGTAGATAGCGATCAGGAACAAGAGCACCATCCCGAAGCCCACGGCCGCCGCGATCAGCCCGCTCCTGAGCGAGTCCGCCCCGAGCGTGGGACCTATCGTCGTCACCGAGAGAACGCGCATGTTGACCGGCAGCGCGCCGGTCTGCAGGACGATCTCGAGCTCCCGCGCCTCCTCCTCCGGGAGCCCTGTCGGGGAGCTGGTGTTCTGGATGACGACGCTTCCGCCGGGGATGGCCTGCTCGACCACCGGGGCGCTGACCACGTCGTTGTCGAGGACGATGGCGAGCTGTCCTGTGCCGGGACGGCCCTCGGAAAGGGCGTTCTCGGCGATTCTGCCAGAGAGTTCCTCGAACCTGTCGGCCCCCTCGCCGGTAAGCTGCATCTGCACCTCGAGCCTGCCCTGCGGGTCCCGATTGAGGTTGGCGCTCCTGAGAGCCTCGCCGGTGAGATCGGGCTGCTCGTTGACTATGTAACCGGTGACAACGATGCCTTCGCCCTGGGGATTCGGCGACTCCTCGAAGAGAATCTTGGTCTTCCCCTCCTCAAATGCGCCGTCCTCCCGCAGATCGTCCCGGATCTCGTCCTTCGTCTCTTCGAGCCGGCCCTCTTCGATGACCTGCGGATCTGAGCTGGTGAGCACCTCGTAGAAGCCGAGCTGGGCGGTGCGCCCGATCACGTCCACCGCCCGCTCGGCGTCCGTGATGCCGGGTATGTTGACGACGACCTGGTCCTGGCCCTGCATCTGTATCTCCGGCTCCGTGACGCCGAGGCTGTCCACGCGCTGCCGGATCACCTCGACGGCCTGCTCCATCTCCCGGCGCG
>JBFLXF010000561.1:0-2346 GCA_040757515.1 Actinomycetota bacterium | reverse complement strand
CAAGATCTACATCTCCCGCGTCCAGCACTCGGACCTGATGGTGCTCCTGGCCCGCACCACTCCCCTCGAAGAGGTGAAGCGGAAATCTGAAGGACTCTCGGTCTTCCTCGTCGACCTGCGCGAGGCCATCGGCAACGGCCTCACGGTGAAGCCCCGGCGGGTGATGATCAACAACGATACCAACGAGCTCGTCTTCGAGAACCTTCGCGTCCCGGCGACCGGCCTGATCGGGGAGGAGGGCAAAGGCTTCCGCTACATCCTCGACGGGATGAACGCCGAGCGCATCCTGATCGCCGCCGAGTGTATCGGCAACGGGCGGTGGTTCGTGGACCGCTCGGTCGCCCGCGCCAACGAGCGCGTCGTCTTCGGCCGCCCGATCGGGCAGAACCAGGGCATCCAGTTCCCCATAGCCAGATCTCACATAAGCGTCGAGGCCGCCGACCTGATGCGCTTCCGGGCCGCGGAGCTCTTCGAGAGCGGCGAGCCGTGCGGGGCGGAGGCCAATATGGCGTTGCTCCTGGCCGCCGACGCCTCATGGGAGGCCGCCAACGCGGCCATGCAGACCTTCGGCGGCTACGGCTTCGACGCCGAGTACGACGTCGAGAGGAAGTTCCGCGAGACGAGGCTCTTCCAGGTGGCCCCGATCTCCACCAACCTCATCCTCTCCTACGTCGCCGAGCACGTCCTCGGATTGCCGAGGTCGTTTTGATGCTCCCGCTCGAAGGGATAACGGTCGTCTCTTTGGAGCAGGCGGTCGCCGCCCCCTTCGCCACCCGCCAGCTCGCCGACCTCGGCGCGAGGGTCATAAAGGTCGAGCGGCCCAAGGTAGGGGACTTCGCCCGCCACTACGACGAGACAGTCAAGGGCCTCTCCAGCCACTTCGTCTGGCTCAACCGCTCCAAGGAGTCTCTCAGCCTGGACCTCAAGGCGCCGGGGTCCCGGGAGGTGATGAGGAAGCTGCTCGGCAGGGCCGACGTCTTCGTGCAGAATCTCGCCCCGGGGGCTGCGGGCAGGCTCGGGCTCGGCGCGAAGGAACTGCGGGAGCTCTACCCGCGCCTGATCGTCTGCGACATCTCCGGCTACGGCTCCTCGGGCCCCTACCGGGACAAGAAGGCCTACGACCTCCTGGTGCAGTGCGAGTCCGGGCTCGTCTCCATCACCGGCACCGAGGAGACGCCCTCGAAGGTGGGGATCTCGGTTGCGGACATAGCGGCTGGCATGTACGCCTACTCCGGCATCCTCACCGCCCTCTACGAGAGGGAACGAACCGGGGAGGGTACGGCCCTCGAGGTCTCGCTCTTCGAGGCGCTCGCGGAGTGGATGGGCTTCCCCGCCTACTTCACCGCCTACGGGGGCAAACAGCCGCCTCGCACCGGCGCCAGCCACGCCGCCATAGCCCCCTACGGGCCCTATCCGTGCGGCGACGGCAAGACCGTCTTTCTGGGAATCCAGAACGAGCGGGAGTGGGAGAGGTTCTGCGAGACCGTGCTTGAGCGTCCCGGGATGGTTCACGACCCGCGCTTCTCCACGAATTCCCGGCGCGTCGAGAACCGCCCGGAGCTGAACCGCGTCATAGGCAAGGTTTTTCACCGGCATCCTTCAGAAGAGGTGCTCTCGCGCCTCGATAGAGCGGGGATAGCCAACGCCCGGATGCGAAGCATGCACGAGTTTCTCGAGCACCCCCAGCTCTTGGCCCGCGACCGCTGGCGCGAGGTTAGCTCTCCGGTTGGCTCCCTGCGAGCGCTCCTGCCGCCGGTGACAGTAGAAGGACAGGAGCCGGTCATGGGGCCGATCCCCGATGTCGGCGAGCACACCGAAGCGATCCTGCGGGAACTCGGCGAGGGGGCTCCGCGCCTCTACGGCACGCCCAAGCAACCGATGCCCCCAGAATCTTCCTGAGCAGGCGCGGCTTGCCGATTGCTCTCTTGCGTCCCCGGTAAGCCGCTCCGCCGTTTCCTCGCGGACGGGCCTGAGCCGCGGGGACACTCAGACGGTGGTCTCCGGCGGGCCGGTAAGGACGCGGCGGATCAGGGTCGCCCGCTGCCGCGCCTCGCGCGCCCTCTCCTCGAAACGTTCCGCCGCGTGGAGATGATTCTGGACGCGCGAGCGGGCGGCGAGCCGCTCGGAGAGCTGGGCGCTCTCTTCCAGGGTGTTGAGCGCCAGGTAGAGGGCGCTCTCCAGTGCCTCGTCCTTCTCCTCAAGTACACTGTCCGCGGTGTAGGCGTGTCCGACCCGGCACCTGTAGCGTACCAGGCTGCCGTCATGAAGCTCATAGAGAGGGCCCGCGCACTCGGGGCATGAGAGCCCGGAGAGCTTCCCGGGCGGCTCCTCTCGCTCCACGGCCGC
>JBFLXF010000560.1:0-2358 GCA_040757515.1 Actinomycetota bacterium | reverse complement strand
GCGAGTTGCCTAAAGTGTGCCCCAGACCGCGCGGCAGCGGCTCGGCCACGAAGATCCCGCGCCGCTCGTCTTCCTCTTCCACCCTGAAACGGGGTGGCGCAATGTCCAACATCGTCAAACTACCACCTGCTCGAAAAGGTAATGTCTCTACTCTACCGGCTGTAGAACTCGATGATGAGCTGCTCTTCGACGGGCGTGTCGATCTCGTCCCGGCTCGGGGTGTGCAGCACGCGGCCCGTGAAGTTGTCGTGGTCGGCCTCGAGCCACGCCGGGACGGCGACCACGTTCTCGACGGCGTTCTGGATCGGCTCGAGTCTCCGGCTCTTCTCGCGGACCGTGATCACGTCGTTCGGCTTGAGGACCGCGGAGGGGATGTTGTGCTTGCGCCCGTTGAGCAGGAAGTGCCCGTGGACCACCAGCTGACGCGCCTGCGGGCGGCTCGTGGCGAACCCGAGGCGGTAGACGACGTTGTCCATCCGCAGCTCCATCTGCTGCAGGAGGTTTTCGCCCGTGACGCCCTGCATGCGCGTCGCCTTGTCGTAGGCCTTCCTGAACTGCTTCTCGGAGACGCCGTAGTACCAGCGCGCCTTCTGCTTCTCCAGCAGCCGGAGTCCGTACTCCGTCTGCCTCTGTCTGCCCCGGCCGTGCTCGCCCGGCGGGTAGGGCTTCTTCTCCAGCGGGTTCTTCCGCATGCTGGAGAGCATCACGCCCGCCCGCCTGTCGCGCCGGCCCCTGGGCCCGGTGTAACGTGCCACTGCTAGCTCTTACCTCCTGTGATCTCCGGTCAACCCCGGCGCCGCTTCGGCGGCCGGCAGCCGTTGTGCGGCTGGCCCGTGACATCCTTTATGGAGAGCACCTCTATGCCGAGGGCCTGGAAGGTACGGGCGGCCATATCGCGGCCCGAGCCGTGACCCCGTACCTGGATATCCACGCGCCTGACGCCCTGGTCCATCGCCTTGTTGGCGACGCTCTCGGCGGTCATCTGGGCGGCGTAGGGCGTGCTCTTGCGGCTGCCCTTGAAGCCCAGGGATCCCGCCGATTCCCAGGCAATAACGTTGCCCTCGGTGTCGGTGACGGAGATGATCGTGTTGTTGAACGAGCTCTTTATGTGCACGACGCCGGTCGTCACGTTCCTGCGGACCCTGCGGCGGGCCCGGCTCGCCCCGCGCGTGCGCCCTCTCTGCTGCCTCTGCCTGCCCATTACCTCGCCTTCTTCCTACCGCCGATGGACGGCTTCGGCCCCTTGCGCTGGCGCGCGTTGGTCTTGGTGCGCTGCCCGCGCACGGGGAGGCCCCGGCGGTGCCGGATGCCCCGGTAGGAGCCGATGTCTATCAGCCGCCTGATGTTCTGGTTCACCTCGCGCCTGAGGTCACCCTCGACCTGCAGGTTGCGGTCTATGTACGAGCGGATCTGGCCGACCTCACCCTCGGTGAGGTCCCGCACCTTCGTGTCCGGGTCCACACCGGTCTCCGAGCAGATCCTCCTCGCCGTCGAACGCCCGACCCCGTAGATGTAGGTCAGCCCGACCTCGACTCTCTTCTCCCTCGGCAGGTCTACCCCGGCTATACGCGCCATCGTCCTACCCCTGCCTCTGCTTGTGCCGGGGGTTCGTGCAGATAACGCGCACGACCCCACGCCGGCGTATCACCTTGCAACGCTCGCATATCGGCTTGACGCTCGCTCTTACCTTCACGACCTCTCCTCTAACTCCTGAACCTGTACGTGATCCGCCCCCGGCTCAAGTCATAGGGCGAGAGCTCGACCTTGACCCGGTCGCCCGGCAGGATTCGGATGTAGTTCATCCTCATCTTGCCCGAAATGTGCGCGAGCACCTCGTGCCCGTTTTCGAGCTCGACCCGAAACTGCGTGTTGGGCAACGCCTCGGTTACCGTGCCCTCTACCTCTATGACGTCTTCTTTAGCCAAGGACCTCCGATCTCACTACCTCAAACGGTTACAAAATGGCTGGAGCCAAACGTGTATGTTACCACGCCGGATTCCTCCCTCACACCCCGCCTACGGCGTTTTCGTCTACGGGGCTACCGTTTCCGGTGAGCACCCACGGGCCGTTCTCGGTAACGGCGACAGTGTGCTCGAAGTGGGCCGAGAGCGAGCCGTCGGCGGTGTAGATGGACCACCCGTCCCGCTCGTCGAGCCGTATCTCGTAGCTGCCCAGCGTGATCATTGGCTCTATGGCGAACGTCATCCCGGGACGCAGGCGCACGCCGGTACCGGGCTGGCCGTAGTTGGGGATCTGGGGGTCCTCGTGCATCTTGCGCCCGACGCCGTGAGATACGAGGTCTCTCACGACGCCGTAGCCACCTGCTTCGGCGACCTCCTGTATGGCGTGGCCCACGTC
>JBFLXF010000559.1:0-2358 GCA_040757515.1 Actinomycetota bacterium | reverse complement strand
CCACAATCTCGCCGCGACTCTCCACGACGACCACCGGGTAGGGGCCGGAGATCCAGGCCCCGATCTCCTCGGGGTCCCTCGGTCTCGTCTCGAAGGTCGCAACCCGCTCTTCGATGCCCTGGTTGTAGATACGGGCGATGGCCGGGGCGTCCTCGAGGACGGCGCTCCTTGCCCGCAAGGTTAGGGCTCCATGGCGCCCGCTCCCCGCGCGGCGCCGTCCAGGCGGCGCGCCATCGCCCGGGCGCTCGCCGGGCAGGCCGAGACGAACTCCACAGACCCCTGCACCGGAGAAGGCACCTCCCGGCGCGAGACGGGCTCGAACCCCAGGCGCGAGAACAAGCCGTCGGCGGTCTCGGTGAGCAGGTACACCTCCCGGACGCCGAGGCGGCGGGCAAGGTCGAGGGTAGCCTCCGCCAGCCGCAGCCCGAGCCCCTCGCCGCGGCGGTCGCGCTCGACGGCGACGGAGCGCAGGAGCGCTGCGCGGGCGTACGTCTCGAGCGCCGCGCACCCGACGACGCGCTCCTCAGAGCGGACTACCAAGGTGGTCTCCAGGTGGTCCTCCAGGCCCTCCTGCGGGAGCCCGCAGCTCCGGAGTAGGGTCAGGATCTCCGGCAGATCCCCGTCTCCGGCGCGTTCGATAGAGACGCTCACCGGGCCACGCCACCTCCGAGAAGCTCCGCCTCGATGCGAGCCTGGATCTCATCTCGAACCTCTCTGAACATCGCGAGCCGCTCCTCCTCGTCTCCCTGCGCCTGCGACGGGTCCATAAACGACCAGTGCAGCCGCTCTCTGGCGCCGGGAAAGATCGGGCACGCCTCGTTCGCAGCATCGCAGACCGTGATGACGTAATCGAAGTACTCTCCGAGGTAGCGATCCAGGGTCTTGGACTCCTGGTCCGAGATATCCGCCCCGATCTCGGCCATGGCCCTTATCGCCTCCGGCCTGACGCGAGTAGCCTCTGTGCCAGCACTGTGCACTTCGAAACGCCCGTCGCCGAGGTGCCTCAGCAACCCTTCCGCCATCTGAGACCGGGCCGAGTTGTGGGTGCAAAGGAAAAGGACTCTCTTCCTGCCCACCGTCTGCTCCATCAACGAACCTCCTCTACTCCGGCGCTCTTCTGACCGATCGCCACGCCCAGATAGTCCGACGTTTCACGGAGCAGGTCCTCCGCGACCTCGCGATCGAGGGAGTAGAAGGTCCACCTACCCCGCTTCCTTTCGCGCACGAGTCCGGCGTCCTTGAGCCTGCCGAGGTGGTAGGAGACCTTCGACTGGCCCATTCCATAGTAGTTTTCCAACTCGCAGACGCAGATCCCATCCGCATCCCCCCCGCCCGCCGAGGCTCCATTCTCCGGCAGCCCACAGCACCCGCGCCCCCCGACGGCCGCGGCGGCCAGCATCCCAAGCATTCGAACCCGGATCGGATCGGAGAGCGCCCGTCCGAGGGCGACTATCTGCTCGGTGCGCTCCTTCTCGTGCACCTTCGCTCTCTGCACTAGAGCACCTCCGGCTTCCTCGCCCGAACGAAGGCGCTCGCCACCAGAACCTCACGCAGGGCACCGACCCCATGCCCACGGAGACCCGGGATCACCGCAGGATCGTGGATGTGGGTCGGCTCCACAGACACCCTTATAAACCCGGCATCCGCGAGCAGGGCCTCGTACTCGCCTTTTTCCAAGGCTCCGGCGATGCAGCCGGTCCACAGCTCGACAGCGTGCAACGCTTCCTCCGGCAAACGGCTCTTCTCGCCCAGAAAGACCACGTCGTACACCGCTAGCCGCCCACCAGGCCGGAGCACCCTGAAAGCCTCCTTCAGCACCCGCCTCTTGTCCGTGGAGAGGTTTATGACGCAGTTGCTGATCACGACGTCCACGCTCGCGTCCGGCAGCGGAACGCTCTCTATCTCGCCCTTGATGAACTCCACGTTCTCCGCACCGGCTTCCCTGGCGCTTCTGCGAGCGAGCTCCAGCATCTCGTCGGTCATGTCGAGACCGTAGGCCCTGCCACCAGGCGAGACGCGCCGCGCAGAGAGCAGAACGTCTATGCCGCCTCCGCTCCCGAGATCCAGGACCACCTCTCCCGGCGTCAGCTCTGCTAGCGCCACCGGGTTTCCGCACCCCAGAGACGCCTCCACCGCAGCCCGCGGCAGCTCGCGCCTCTCTACCTCCGAGTATCCGCCACACGCCTCACCCGCCCCGGACGCCCGCACACCGCTCCCGGAAGACCCGCAGCATCCGGCCTCCCCGACCGCTAGCGCGACCCCGGCGTACCGCCGCCTGACCTGCTCCTTCAGATCTCCATCCATCAGCAACCCACCTCGCAGCAAACTCTCTCTTCGACAGGCAGAGGCTCCGCCACA
>JBFLXF010000558.1:0-2367 GCA_040757515.1 Actinomycetota bacterium | reverse complement strand
AGACAGCCGACCCGTACTTGCGCCAGGCGTTCAACGGCTTCCTGTTGCGATGAGTTTCGTTCTCCAGATGCCATCTGTGGTTGTACAGCCGCGCGCTAACGTCCAAAGCGCTGCCCACGTAGCATTTGCCGTTGGTAAGGTTGCGGATCCGATAGATTCCGCAGGCCTTCAACCCTCTGCCCTGCCTCTCGCCTCGGTCCGATAGGCGCGAACCCACGACGGCTTGGTGGGGGCCGGACCCAAAGCTGCTCTCCCCTTTGTGACTGGTGACCGTAATAATCACGACCGTCATCCTACACGATGTTATCTGCATAAGCAAAAAAGCGTTTATCTGTTTATTCGCTTATGTAGATAAGGCGCGGCGAGATCGGCGGTGACCGACCGTAGGAGCTCTCCCGAGGCTTCCGGAGGGTACGGATCTCCAGCTACCCCCATACCCTCTGAGCAGCACATTACGGAACGGTGCTCCTGGACGCGTCTGGCGGCTTCCTTAGTACTCGACCACTCGCCAGGGGGTTCCGAGGCGTCCAGGAGCCTCCTGGGGCCGTTGTAGGCGAAGTGAACCAGTGTTCGCTGCCCAATGTCTCACCTGGGAGGCGCAGACCAACGAGAATCCTACGCCGACCCGAGTTCGCGTCACGCCTTCCCCGCTCCGTCCACCATGCCCCCGGTTGGCCCTGGATACACGCCGGCGCGGGCCGACACTATCCGCTTATTTACATAAACGCATAAGCGCATAAACGTTTTGGTGCTCGACCGAGGGAAGCGAGCTGGGTGGGGGAGGTGGCCATCCCGGGATCACCTGTGCCTGATCCGCGAGGTGTGGCCCCCGGCCTCGCTTGGTCAGCTCCCGTCCTTGGCCTCGGTCTCTGATTCGGGCGCCGGGGCGTCCACCTTCGGGTAGCGCTTTCGGTACTCCGCCCAGCGCTCCCGGTAGAAACGTTCGCCGTCCGGGGTGACGAAGAGGCGGTGGCTGCTCTCGGAGAAGGTGCCCGCCTTGCACGGGGCGACGTGCCTCCCCTCGACGAGGCCGCGGTAGCCGTCGCGCTTGCTACGGTAGTCGCGCAGCCCGAGCCAGGTCCTCCGGCCTACCTTACCGTAGTAGCCGCCACCGTCGTCCGGGAGCCCGTCTTTGCCGGCGGCGTAGGCCCTCGCCAGGGCCCGCCGGTGCCACTCCTCGAGGGTGCCCGGAGGGGGCTTCTTCGGGGCCTCCTCGCCGAGCGTGGCGCGTGCGACCCCGCGGCCCTTCCTGGTCATGCGGACGTCTAGGACCCCCGCGTTGCCGGCGAGCTTCCCGAGGCGCACGGGCACGCTGCGGTGGCGCGTGAGGAGGAGGCCGCGGTCGCGAAGGGCGGCGAAGGTGGAGCCGGTTCCTTTGTACACGAGGCCGCGTACCTTGAGGGCGGCCTGCAGGAACGACCCGACGAGGGAGCTCCCGTAGGGGATCCAGCGCCACTCGTCGGCCGGACGGCGCGACAGGCCGCGCGAGAAGGCGGACCGCTCGAAATCCTCGGCGCGCTGGTCCTCCCGGTAGGCGGCCTCAAGGTACGCCCTCTGGCGGTCGCCCAGCGCCTCCCAGGCCTCGGCGGCTTCGCTCACCGGGTAAGGGCCCCGGGGTCGTGGACTGTGATCTCTTCGGGGCGGGTCTCCAGCAGTAGGCCGGCCGGGTAACGCACGGCCCATGCCCCCGCGCGCCGCACCGCGGGCAGACGGTCGGGCCCGCTTCCGAAACGCGCCTCCTCTCTCACGGGTCCTCCGCCTGCGGGTCGGCGAAGAAGGTGGCGGCGATGTCCCCCGACTCACCGAAGGGATCGCGTCCGAAGGCCGCGCCGGGGTGGACCATGCGGAAGGCCGCCTCGGCGAGGGCGGCGTCGCCGGCGCAGGCCTCCGAGACCCAGCGCCTCCCGGCCTCGCCGCCCAGCACGTCGTCGAGGGTCGCGCCTGCTTCGTGGAGTCGGCGCAGCTCGTAGGCGGCCCACTCTTCGAGCTTGCGGCGGTAGCGGGCGCGCTCCTGGTCGGTGGCGACGGGGGGCGGCGAGACCGCCCGGAAGCCCAAAGGTTCCACCGCCAGCGCCCCCGTCGCGCCCGAGCGCGTCCGGTAGGAGACCACGTCGCCAACCGAGAGCGAGGGGAAGGCGGGGTTGGGCCGGCGTCGCGGTTGAGCTCCCCGAAGATCGCTTGCGCGACGTCTTCGGGGTCCAGGCCCTCGAGGTCGGGCCTCTCGGCCGCGTAGCACAACTCCAGCCTGTCGCCGGGGCGGTAGCCCTCGTGCCTGGACGAGAAGTTGCGGTTGGTGAAGGCCTCCACGCGCACCCTCGGGTAAGCGCCTCCTCTCCGTTCCGCGTGGTCCTCCAAGCATAACGGGTC
>JBFLXF010000557.1:0-2373 GCA_040757515.1 Actinomycetota bacterium | reverse complement strand
GGAAGGAGGAGATCTCCAGAACGAGGAGGCCCGCTGCGCGCACCTCACTCACGCACCCGCTTAGGGCGCGCCAGGAGTTGCCGGCGACGGCGTGCCGCAAGCCCGAGGTTTCGAGCATGGTGCGGATCATGTCAACCACCGTCGTCTTGCCGTTGGTGCCGGTCACGGCAACGACGCGCACCTTCTCCCCTATCGCTTCCAGCCCGAGCCCCATCTCGGGAATTACCGGCAGGTTCTGCTCCTCCGCGGCACGCAAGACCGGGTCGGCAGGTCGCACCCCCGGGCTGACAACGAGGCGTTCGATGCCTTTCAAGACCTCGGGGCCGGCACCGAGCCTACCCTCAACCTCAAGCTCGGCGAGCACGCTACGCAGCCTCTCTCCATCACCGGCATCGGCGGCCACAACCTTCTCGCCGAGCTCCAGAAGAAGCCGCGTGGCCGCCATCCCCGACTCTCCCAGCCCGTAAACCAGGGTCGTCACGATATCCTCACACCGCGTTGTACAGGAAGAAGTAGTAGAGGACGAAGCCTGTCGCCGCGAAGGCGGCCTGCACGATCCAGAACCTCACTACCACCTTGTTCTCATCCCACCCCAAAAACTCGAAGTGGTGGTGGATCGGAGCCATCTTGAAGACGCGCTTGCCGGTCGCCTTGAAGACGATGACCTGTATGATTACCGAGAGTGCCTCGATCACGAAGAGACCGCCGATAACCGGCAACAGCATCTCGGTCTTGGTGAATATCGCCGCAGCCGCTAGAACACCGCCTATCGCCAGCGATCCGGTATCCCCCATAAACACATCCGCCGGATGGGCGTTGTACCAGAGAAACCCGATGATCGCCCCGACCATCGCCCCGCAGATGATCGCCACATCGTACTGCCGTTCCAGGAAAGCGATCGCCGTGTAGGCAAGAAGCGAGATCGCTCCCGCCCCCGCAGCGAGCCCGTCGAGCCCGTCCGTCAGGTTTACCGCGTTGGTCGCCCCCGTGATCACCAGCAACAGAAAGACGCTGAACAACGCCACGCCTACCAGTCCCGGCCCGAGCACGAGGTTGCGATCCCACCCCGGTATGACAACGTTCTGCGTAACCCCCACGTACCTCAGCGCCAACACGTCAGCGAGCACCACCGTTAACGTGAGAAGAAGATACTTGCTCTTCACGCTCAACCCCTCGTTGTGGCGCTTGGAGATCTTCTGCCAGTCGTCATAGAGCCCGACACCGGCGACCGCCGAGACGAGCAGGAGCGTCGCGAACGTCGCCGCCACCGGACGCGCCACCACCACCAGCGCCGCTACCAGCCCCATCAGCATCACCACCCCGCCCATCGTCGGGGTGCCCGCCTTGATGAGGTGCGTCTGCGGCCCCTCCTCCCGTACAAACTGCCCGAACTTGCGCGTCTGCAGAAATTCGATGAACTTCGACCCGAGGGTCACAGTCACCAGAAACGCCACGGCGGCCCCGAGGATAACGCTAAACAAGAGCCATGCTCTCCCTCAACTTGCGGGTCAGAGCATCGAGTCCGACACCGCGCGAACCCTTGACTATAACGTAATCCCCGGGCCGGAGAGACTCTCCGAGATGCTCGCCTGCGGCTTGGGCGCTCTCGAAGAATAGCGTCTCTTTCGGGAAAGTCTCTGCGTACCAGCGGGCCTCATCGCCGACGCACACTAGGAGGTCGACGCCGAGCCGGGTAGCCAGTTCCCCGGCCTCCCGGTGGTAGGCGCGGGCGCCCGGGCCGAGCTCGAACATGCCGCCGAGGACGGCGACGAGCCTGCGCCCCTGTCGGCGGCTCTGTTCGGCGCCGTAGCGCAGTACGGCGGCGACCGCGGCGGGCGAAGCGTTGTAGGAGTCATCGTAGACGACGATGTCGTCCCTGAGGCGATATACCTCGCCCCGGAGTCCGGTCCGCTTGATACGCCTGGCGCCCCGGGCGGCGTCGCCGAGGTCCAGGCCGAGCGCCACAGCGCCGCCTATGGCGGCCAAAAGCGGCTCGACGAGATGGGTACCGAAGACCGGGGAGTACACCTCGGCCGACTGATCTTTCAAGTGCACGTTGAAGGTTATACCTTCCTCATGTTCGGTCAGGTCTGTGGCCCAGAGGTTCGCGCCGTCACCAGCATGACGAGAGAACGTTATCCTGGCCAGCTCGTCGCGGTCGGCGGCCACGGCCTGCGGCGGCACACCGGTAGGCGCGACGAGAACGCCGTGTTCCGGGAGGCTGGCTGCCAGCTCGCCTTTCGTGGCGGCGAGGGATTCGAGGCTCCCGAACGAGTCGAGATGGACCGGCGAGATCGCGGTGAGGACCCCGACCTGCGGAGGCGCGATCCGGCAGAGGTCACGGATATTGCCGACGTGGGTCGCGCCCATCTC
>JBFLXF010000556.1:0-2382 GCA_040757515.1 Actinomycetota bacterium | reverse complement strand
GTCGCCCTCAAAGAGGGCGCCCGAGAGCCAGAGGCTCGCGGGCAGTGCCACGAGGAGAAAGGCTGTGAGCAGAGCGAGAGTGAGCCTCCTGGCCGAGGAGATCACGGGCCGCACGTCCTCACCACGCGCCTCCCGCTCTGCGACGTAGCGCCCGAGAGTCTGGGAGACCCCGATCCACAGCACCTGCGCCACGAGGAAGACGGCGGTCCACATTACCCCGAAGTCGCCGTAACCGGCGGGTCCCAGCGAGCGACCCGCGTACCCGTGGAAGACGAACGTCAGCAGCCCTGAGGTCGCGAACGCAACCGCCACGTACAGGCTGCCCGCACCCGCGCCCTGCCGGCCTTTGAGCAGGGCGAACATCAGGCTTCAGACATCAGGTTCTCTGCCTCCACGCAAGGAAGTGTAATCCTCCCGCAGACATGTTTTCGCCGCCAGTCCGGTCCTTCCCGGCGGCTCGGCTAGAGCCTGATCTCTTCTATCTCAGCCAGGTCGAGATGATGACCCTCGCGACGCCCAAGGGGTAGCGGAGCCTCGGCGGCTTCTTCGTCTCGCCGGCGGCGCGGCTCAGCATCGAGACCGGCACCTGGGCGAAGCGGAGATCGTTCTTGAGGGCCTCGAGGATGATCTCGTTCGCGTTGAAGCGGTCCTCGCGCAGGTTCAGCTTGTGCAGCTCCGAGACCCTTATCGCCCGGTAGCCGTTCGTGCAGTCGGAGACCTTCACGCCGGTGAGCAGCGAGATCATGCGCGAGAAGAACACCACGCCCACGTGGCGCACGCTCCCGGCCTCCTCGTAGTAGCCCATAAAGCGGGACCCGAGCACGAAGTCTGCCTCGTCGTCGGCTATAGGGCGGATCAGACGCTCCATCTCCTCGGGCTTGTACTGTCCGTCGGCGTCGAGGTTCACCACGACGTCGGCCCGCTCGTAGCGGGCTATGGCGAAGCCGGTGCGCAGGGCGTCGCCCTGGCCCCGGTTGACGATGTGCTTCACCACCGGCACGCCCTCCTCCCGGGCGATGACGTCCGTCCCGTCGTCGGAGCCGTCGTCCACGACGACGGTCTTCACCCGGTAGCCGAGGATCTCTTCCGGGACCCGCCGCAGGACGTCGCGGATGCCCCCGGCCTCGTGGTAGGCCGGGACGACGACGAGAATCTTACGCTCCGGCGCCTCCGAGTTCCGGTCCTCCGGAGAGAGGTAGCGGTCGGCGTACTCGCGGACGGCGAGGCCGGTGACGATCTCTCCGCTCCTGCGCCCGTTCTCCCGCACCCGGCCCAGCAGCCACACGAAGAGCCCGAAGAGCAGGAGCACCGCGAACGAAAGGAGCGCGAAGCCCCGGTTCTCCAGGCCGAGCAGTCGGGTGAAGACCTCGCCGACCTGCGGGACGACCGAGACCACGCCCACCCCGAGCGCGATGACGAGGGAGAGGAGCAGGTCGAACCTGCTCCCCACCCCGCGCCGGTACCTGTAGGCGCCGTAGGCCGCAAAGAGAACGGCCACGGCGACGCCCGCAAGCCGTATGTGCTCGGCGTCGATCACCGGACGGTCGGCCCCGCCGAGGCCTCCCTGGCCTCCTGCGGCCTCCACAGCGAGGTCGCGGGGATCTTGGAGAGATCGCAACGGTGGGCGTACTTGCGGGCGATCTCGGTGACCTCCTCGAGCAGCCCTTCGTTCAGCGTGATCGGCTGCAGGCCCAGGTCCAGGAAGCGGTCGTTGCGGACGTGCAGGTCGTTCTCGGCCGCCTCGTTGCGCGGGTTGGGCACGTAGGCTATCTCCGCGCCCGTGCGCTCGGAGACGAGCTTGGCGAGATCGCGCAGGCGGTGGGTCTCGGTCATCTGGTTGTAGACGTTGACGCGGTCGCCCTTCTCAGGCGGGTTCTCCAGGGCGAGCTGTATGCACCGCACCGTGTCCTGGATGTGGATAAAGGCCCGGGTCTGGCCGCCCGTACCGTGGACGGTAAGCGGGTGGCCCACGGCGGCCTGCATCAGGAAGCGGTTGAGGACCGTCCCATAGTCGCCGTCGTAGTCGAAGCGGTTTATGAGACGCTCGTCCAGCTTGGTCTCCGCAGTCTGGGTCCCCCACACGATGCCCTGGTGCAGGTCGGTGACGCGTATCCCGTCGTTCTTGTTGTAGTAGGCGAACAGGAGCTGGTCTTGCGTCTTGGTCATGTGGTAGATGCTGCCCGGGTTCGGCGGGTAGAGGATCTCCTGCTCTATGAGCTCGCCGTCGTCGGTCTCCACCTTGATCGTGAGGTACCCCTCCGGGATACGCATCCCCGCCGAGCCGTAACCGTAGACTCCCATCGTCCCCAGGTGCACCACGTGAATGTCGAGCCCGCTCTCGGTGATCGCCGCGAGCAGGTTGTTGGTCGCGTTGAGATTGTT
>JBFLXF010000555.1:0-2393 GCA_040757515.1 Actinomycetota bacterium | reverse complement strand
TACCGCCATCTCTATTGCGTTCACCATAGTCTCGGCCTGAACACGATCTATCCCCTGCAGCGGCAGGTCGCTCACGATCTTGACGCTCTCGCCGCTGCCGCCTCGCTCGCTGCCACCACACCCCGCCCCAAACAACGCTACGGCGACGGCGAGCGACACCGCAGCCGCCCACCACCTCTCTCTACCCACTATCTTCCCCTCACCGGGGCCTCAGCCTGTCTCACTACGACCGGGTCGATTAACAACCCTCCGGTCACCGAGTCCCCATAGATCACCACGACAGCCCGCGAGGTGCGGAAGAGGCGGCATTATGGGCAACCCGTTCTACCCCTGTCAAGCGCTCCTCTCTGCCCATCCCTCAGCGTTGATATAATCTTTTGGTCCTTGACGCCGGAGTGGCGGAACCGGTAGACGCGCCGGACTCAAAATCCGGTGGGCGCAAGCCCGTGTGGGTTCGAGTCCCACCTCCGGCACAAGAGAAAATACCCACAAAATCCAAGACCTGAGCCGCAAAGAGGACGTCCGGCTTTCTCGCCGGAATCGACGAAGCCTGAAAGGGCAGCATCGGCTCATCCACTACCAGAAAACGCAGATCTGGCACCTCCTTCGCGGCCCTGGAGTCGCGTTATGGCGCGAGAATGCACGCCCGACGGTGAGGACGTGCAGCTCCGAGCCGGTAGCCTTCGCCAGCTCCACCGCCGCCTGCAACGCCAGCCCAGCGTCCTCGGAACCATTGTTCGCCAGGAGGTCCCTTGTCGGGAAGGTGCCTCGTGTCTCAGCGAGGCGGCCCCCGCCAACCTTCTCGCTTGCAGAATCCCGCTTCGCAAAGTCCTGCGCTCGCCTGTGTCCGGCCGTCGTACGCCCATCAACTCTCCCCCTTACCTCGCACGGCTCCTTCTCCGACCGGTTCCGCTGCGCGCAGGGCCAGCAGGCGCCTCACGACCTCGGCGTTCGCTCCGGCTCCGACCGCCATCAGCGCCGCGACCGGCGCCCGCGCCAGGGCCCCTAACGCAAGTATCCCAAGACGAACGTCTCGTGTAGCACCGAAGCCGGTGAACCCTCCGGGAACACCGCCGAAGGCCGCCTCCCACCTCGCCCGCGTGTAGGGCACCAGCAGTGCTCCAGCGAGAGCCAGGAACCCTGCCCGCACGGCCCGGTCCGAACGAGCCCCAAGCGCCATCCCCGCGATAATCAACGCGTCGGCCCACCGGTCCAGGACCGCATCCAGGACCTGCCCCTCTGGCGAGCTCTCTACCCTGGCCCGGGCCAGTTCCCCGTCGCAACCGTCCACAATCGAGGAGAGTTGAGCCAGCAATCCCCCAAGTGCCAGGGAGCCGCCTGATAGCATCCCGGCGCTCGCAGCTGCAATCACGAAGCTCAGAAGGCTCACCTGGTCGGGCGTTACAGGGGTATCTAGCAGCCTGCGGGTTATGCGCCGGCTGAGACGCCTGTTGAGGTGACGAGAGACGAATCCATCACTGGAGCCCGCAGCCGCAGCCAGCACCGCCTCTACGGCACGCTCGATGTCCTCCGGGGTGTCCACGTCGGCCCAGGGAGCCCCGGCGAGGTCGCAGACCACCATCTCCCCTCCGGAGGCAATCCACCGTCGCTTGAGCTCGTTCCAGGAGAGTGGTCCCCGCCGGTCCACCTTGAGTCCTCCCAGGGCATCGCGAGAGCAGGCGAACAACCCCGCGTCGAGGGCGTCGTAGGGCTCGAGTCCTTTTCCCAGGGAGGCTACCCTCCCGGCCTCCAGCCGCACCCGCGTGGCCTCCGCAGGATCTACGAACGCCGGCCGGCTGTCCACGGCCGCCACGAATTCCCCCGGCGTCTCGACCAGGCGCCGCACGGAGTCGGGCGTGTGGACGTGGTCCACCATGGCGACGACGAACCACGGCGGGAGGCGCGGCATGGCTTCCAGAACGGAAGTCCCGTTTCCTCGCGGATAGTCAGGGTTCTCGAGCACCTCTACATCCGGGAACCTATCCCGGACGAACCCTGCAACCTCCTCCCCACGGTGACCCACGACGACCACCACCCTTCCCCGCACGCCGCCGGCCCGGAGGGTCCGGATCGTCCGCTCCAACAGCGTCAGCCCGCCGACCCGCACCAGGGGCTTCGGGCACCCGTAAGCTCGCAACCTCTCCCCGAACCCGGCGGCCAGAACCGCCGCGCCGGGCTCATCATCGCCTCTCATCGCACCCTCGCCAGAACACCCCTCTCCACGCTATCCCTACTCATGGGCGATCTTCTCGCTTCCCGCGATAAGCCTGAGGGCTCTTCGGGCTCAGAGCCGCCATCTGAGTCAGCGATCCAACAGGCTCGGCAAGGCCCTTTTTCACCAGTTCCACCCCGGCGATGAAGGTGGTGGCCACCGCCCCCATCCCCGGCATCAG
>JBFLXF010000554.1:0-2396 GCA_040757515.1 Actinomycetota bacterium | reverse complement strand
ATCCTGATCTTCGTCCTCGCCGGCATCGTTATAGACACGAGCGTCAGGGAGATGGACGGGCGGCTCGACGAGCTGGTGAACACGGACCAGCCCATCAACGAGGCCGCAACCGAGATGGAGCTCAGCGCCTATGACATCAGCCGCAACGTGCGCAGCTACGTCCTGGACCCCGACCCGGGCTACCGCCGCCAGTTCGATAGGGCCCGGACCGAGTTCGAGAGGCAAGAGGCGCGCTACGCCCGCCTCGCCGGCGAAGAGTACGGCGTCTCCGTGAAGGGAGAGCTCGACCGGCTCTTCGAGAGGTACGCGGCCACGGGCGAGAGCCTCATGGACATCCAGGACGGGCAGGCGGCGGCGCTCGCCAGAGCCGACGAAGCCTTCACCGAGCTGGAGGCGGCCGCCGACTACGGGGTCCTCCGGGAGGACCCGGAGAAGACGCTGCTGCTCGCAGCCATAGAGACCAACAGCGCGGAGACCGCCGCTGCCCTGCGCAGCTACCTGGTGAGTCCGGAGCAGGAGTACAGAGATCTCTTCTTCGAGAAGGCCCGCGAAGTCGAGGAGAGCCTCGATCGTTTCAGGGAGCTAGACCTCACCGGGAGGGAGCGAGAGTACGCGGACAGGGTGGAGCAGAGCCTCGCGCGGAGCGTGGAGGCCGGCGAGGAAGCCATCTCCCTCAGGATCGCAGCCCGCGAGGGGCTAAAGCTCTTCTCCGGACAGCGCAACCGGCTTATCGGGTTGCTCGACGAGGAGATCCGGGCCGAGACGCGCCGGAACCTCGACGAGACCGAGAACGTAGTCGCGGAGAAGGCGGGCGACGTCTACCGGACGATAGTCCTCATGATCCTCGTGGGGCTGGTAGTCGGAACGGGGAGCTCGTTGGCGATCGGGGGCGGCATAGTGCGCTCCTTGCGCGGCCTCCGGGAGGGCGCGGAGAGGATCGGGCGCGGGGAGCTCGACTACAGGATAGACGGCGTCGGGGACGACGAGCTCGGCGCGGTGGCCGCGTCCTTCAACCAGATGGCCGAGCGCCGGCAGAGGGCCGAGGAGAAGCTCAAGGAGAGCGAACGTCGCTTCGCCACCCTGCTCTCCAACGCACCCGCCGTCGTCTACAGAACAAAAAACGAGCCCGGCTGGCCCATGGAGTTCATCAGCGACCACGTCCGGGAGCTTACGGGATACCCCGCCCGGGAGTTCATAAGGGGCGGTTTGCGCTACGGGGACCTGATCGTCCCCGAAGACCGCCAGCGTGTCTGGGACGAGGTGCAGGATGCCATCAGTGACCGCGAGCGGTTCCGGATCGAGTACTCCATCAGGCGCGCCGACGGCAGGATCAGGCACGTCGAGGAGTTCGGACAGAGCCTCTTCGGCGAGTCCGGCGAGGTCGTCGCCATCGAGGGTCTCGTCACGGACATAACCGCCCGGCGGGAGGCCGAGCGTCGCATGCGCGATGCGGAGGCCCGCTACCGCGCCCTCGTCGAGCAGGTCCCGATAGTCGTCTACACGGGGGTGCTCGGAGACGACGACGCGGCGTATATAAGTCCCCGGATCGAGGATCTCGTCGGATACACCGCAAAGGAGTGGCTCCACGACCCGAAGCTGTGGGAGAGGCTGCTCCACCCTGAAGACAGAGAGCACATCCTCGCGGAAGACCGGCGCGTGGAGGAGACCGGGGAGCCGTTTCGCGCGGAGTACCGCATGATCTCCCGTGACGGACGGGTGGTGTGGGTGTACGACGAGGCGGTACCCATTCGCGACGCGAGCGGTGAGACGCGGTTCTGGCAGGGCGTCATGATCGACATCACCGAGCGCAAGCGGGCGGAGAAGGCACTCTCCGCGAGCGAGCGGAGGTTCCGCCAGCTCTTCGACCAGTCTGTGGAGATCATCCTGGTGCACGACGAACGGGGACGCATCCTCGACTGCAACGCCGAGGCCGCCCGCGCCCACGGCTACACCCGCGAGGAGATGCTCCGCCTCTCCATAAGCGACCTTACGGATTCCCTGCTCTCCGAGGAGGAGCGGCGGGCGCGCCAGAGGGAGGGCGGGACTCTCTGGCAACGCATCGTGGCCGGGGATGCTAGCGCCATCGGAGCCGTGCACGAAGGGGTACACAGGCGCAGGGACGGCACCACCTTCCCCGTCGAGGCGCGCATCGGCGGCGTTGACTACGACGGGAAGCGCAGAATCCTGGCCTCAATCCGCGACGTAACCGAGCGCAAGGAGGCCGAGGAACGGCTGAGGGTCTCCGAGGCCGAGTTGCGCGCGGTGCTCTCCTCGATGAAGGACCTGATCCTGGTCCTCGACCGGGAGGGTCGTTACCTCAAGATCGTGACTAGCGACCCCTCTCTACTCTACAGGCAGGGGGAGGACCGGACCGGAAAGACGGTGCGCGACATCCT
>JBFLXF010000553.1:0-2397 GCA_040757515.1 Actinomycetota bacterium | reverse complement strand
CCTCACCATCGGGTTCTCGCGCCTGATCACGGGCCGCACCCAGATAGGCGGGCTTCGCGACGCTACGGAGGGAGACATCCTAACTCCGATCTTCGCCGGGGAGATCGCGGGGATACCGGTCTCGGTCTTCTGGTGGCTCGGCCTCGCGGTGCTCGGGACGTACGTCTTGCAGAGGACGCCGTTCGGGAACTGGATCTTCGGGGCCGGCGGCGACAAGGTCGCCGCGCGCAACGTCGGCGTGCCGGTGAACCGCGTGAAGATCATACTCTTCATGTGCACCGCGCTCTCGGCGGCGCTCTTGGCGACGATCCAGGTGATGGACGCGGGCTCCGCGGACGTGCTGCGCGGCGAGCTGCTGGAGCTTCAGGCGATAGCCGCCTCGGTCATCGGCGGGGTCTTGCTGACCGGCGGCTACGGTTCGGTCGTCGGGGCGGTCTTCGGGGCGCTCATCTTCGGGATGGTGCAGCAGGGCATCTTCTTCACCGGCGTCAACACCGACTGGTTTTTGGTCTTCGTCGGGGTGATGCTGCTCATCGCCGTTCTGTTCAACAACGTCATCCGCAACCGCGCGTCTAAGGGGTAACGATGGAAGAGACGACAACGCCGGTGATCGAGCTGCGCGACGTCTCGAAGTACTTCGGGTCGGTCATCGCGCTGGAGGGCATCTCGATGGACGTGAAGGCCGGCGAGGTGATGTGCCTGCTCGGAGACAACGGGGCCGGAAAGTCCACCCTGATCAAGATAGTCTCCGGCGTCCACCAGCCCGACAAGGGGGCGCTCCTGGTCGAGGGCGAGGAGGCGCGCTTCGATTCGCCGCGCGACGCCATAGACCGCGGCATAGCCACCGTCTACCAGGACCTCGCCATGATCCCGCTGATGGGCCTCTCCCGCAACTTCTTCCTGGGGCGCGAGCCCACCAAGGGCACGGGGCCGTTCAAGCGGTTCGACGTGAAGTTCGCCGACCGGGTCACGCGCGAGGAGCTGGACAAGATCGGCATACAGGTCCGCGACACTTCCCAGCCGGTGGCGACGCTCTCGGGCGGCGAGCGCCAGTCGGTCGCCATAGCCCGCGCCGTCTACTTCGGGGCGAAGGTCCTGATCCTGGACGAGCCCACGAGTGCCCTGGGCGTGAAGCAGGCGTCGATCGTGCTGCGCTACATCGCCCGCGCCCGGGAGCAGGGCATCGCCGTGGTGTTTATCAGCCACAACGTCCACCACGCATACGCCATCGGCGACCGGTTCACGGTCCTCAACCACGGGCGCAGCGAGGGCACCTTCGAGAAGGACGCCATAACCATGCACGAGTTGGAGCGCCTGATGGCCGGCGGCGCGGAGCTGGAGAAGCTGGAAGCCGAACTGCAGGAGAGCGGAGCGGGACCTGAGGCTTCGGCGAGCGGTACGAGCGGTTAGGAGGGATATGGGCACCATAAGGCTGACGACCGCGCAGGCGCTGGTCCGCTTTTTGGCGAGCCAGTACGTCGAGCGCGACGGCATCGAGCAGCGGTTCTTCGCCGGGTGTTTCGGCATCTTCGGGCACGGCAACGTCGCGGGCGTGGGGCAGGCGCTCCAGCAGTACGCGGACGACCTCACCTACTACCAGGCCCGCAACGAGCAGGCGATGGTGCACACCGCCACAGCCTACGCCCGCCACAAGAACCGCCTGCAGACCCTCGCCTGCACCTCCTCCATAGGCCCCGGCGCGACCAACATGGTGACCGGCGCCGCCCTCGCCACGATAAACCGCCTGCCGGTGCTGCTGCTGCCGGGAGACATCTTCGCCTCGCGCGGGCCCGATCCGGTCCTGCAGCAGCTCGAGGCCCCTCACGACGGCACGCTCTCGGTCAACGACTGCTTCCGGCCCGTCTCGCGGTACTTCGACCGCGTCTACCGCCCGGAGCAGCTGATCCCCGCGGCTTTGGCCGCCATGCGCGTGCTCACCAACCAGGCGGAGACCGGGGCGGTGACGCTAGCGCTGCCCCAGGACGTGCAGGCCGAGGCGTACGACTACCCGGAGGAGTTCTTCGAGAGGCGCGTCTGGCGCATAGGGCGCCCGCTGCCGGAGAGGGAGGCGCTGGAGCGGGCGGCGGCCCTGATCCGGGACTCCAAGAAGCCCATGATCGTCTCGGGCGGCGGCACGATCTACTCTGAGGCCACCGGCGCCCTGCGTCGACTCGCCGAAGCGACCGGCATCCCCGTCGGCGAGACCCAGGCCGGCAAGGGCTCGATGCCCTACGACCACCCGTGCTCTTTGGGGGCGGTCGGCGCAACCGGTACCTTCGCCGCCAACCGCATCGCGCGCGAGGCGGACCTCGTGATCGGGGTCGGTACCCGCTACTCGGACTTCACCACCGCCTCCAAGACCGCCTTCCAGAACCCCAAGGTCCGCTTTATCAACAT
>JBFLXF010000552.1:0-2415 GCA_040757515.1 Actinomycetota bacterium | reverse complement strand
CATCGGTGTCGTCGTCGAAGGTGATCCTGGCGACCTCCTCGCCAGAGCCTCCCTCCTTGAGATAGCCGCGCGCGAGCGCCAAAAGTCCCGCCGCAGCGCCGGCGAGCGCCAGCCGCCCGAGCCACTTCTTCATCACCGCCCCCCTTCTTCGACCGCCTCCTGCACGGCAGCGCGAGCGTTTCGCATGTCGTAGAGCACGAGCCCCACCCGCGCCTCGGGGTTCGCCGTCGCCGCCAGATATCCTCCGCCCTCCAGCCGAACGAGCAGGAGATGTCCCACGGAGGTCTGCACCTGCACCTGCGAGGCATACCGCTTGCCCCGTTCGCGCGCCAGGCGCTGCACGAGACCGCAGATTGCCGCCAACATCGACTGTGCCCGCTGGCGATCCACACCGGTAGGGTGAGAGGAGGCCAGCAGCTCGCCCTCAGCGCCCAGCACGGCGCACGTCTCGATGTCCCCGGAGAGCGACCGGAGATCCGCGAGCGCCCTATCCAGCGCCCCGTTGCCCTCGGACATGCGCAACCTCCCTCTCCAGACGGCCCTGCAAGGCAGGCATTATAGCCGATGCCGTAGCTTAACAACGGCGCACGCAGATGGTATATTCTCGTGGCTCAAAGGGCGATTAGCTCAGCGGGAGAGCGCTGCCTTCACACGGCAGAGGTCGCTGGTTCGAACCCAGCATCGCCCACAAATAAATGCCTGCAAATAGCGGGAAGAGAGAAGCCCCCGGCTTTTGGTTCGGGGGCGTTTTATTGCAACCGTACTGCAACGCGGCTGAACCTCAAGGGAGAGGAATCTGCAACTGCTCGCAGATCTTGCGCGCCGTGAGGTTGTCTATCTCCGTGTGTCGGGGCACGCTGGTACGCTTGCCGGTGTTGGTGTTCTGGTAGATGGAGTGTCGGGTTCCTTCTCGCCTCAGGGTGCAGCCGTGCTTAGACAGGTGCTTGATAAGGGTCAAGTCTCGCGGCCCCTGTAAAAACGTGTAGCGGCCAGAAACGCTCCTTCACGCTACTCCTTCCTTTCCTTGTGCTCTCGGCTTCCTCCTCTGCTCGTCAGGGGGCGGGTCTATCCCGAGCTCTCCTCGTAGCAGCTCAAGCCGCTTCCTCTCGAGCTCGGAGATAGACACCCCACTCCACCTCTCAGAGACCCTTATCAGCGTGGCAAACACCAGCTTCATGGCGCTCTTCTCATCCATCAGGCGTGGAATCACCTTCGTGCGGCGCCGCTCCTCCACGAAGCTGCGCTCCAGCAAATTGGTCGTACGGACGTTGATGCGGTGACGCACCGGTAGCTTCAGGTGAGCCAGCGATGCCTCCAGGTCATCGGCGAAGCTCTTGACCGCCGCCGGATAGGTCTCGCCGAAGCTCTCGATCAACGAGGCGGCCTGCGCTTCGCCGGCCTCATGGGTGGGCGCGTCGCGCACCGCCCTTGCGTGGGCCAGTACTTCCTCCGCTCCTTCTTGTGGCAGCTTCGAACGGATGTTGCCCAGCTTGTGGTACCAACAGCGGATCCTCAAGCTCTTCGGGAAGACCCCCTCTACGGCGTTCACCAGCCCCGGTGCCCCGTCTGAGGTCACCGAGGTGGGCGTCCTCAAGCCCCTGGCCACCATGTCCCTCAAAAACTCCACCCAGCACTTCTCACTCTCCTTGTTGCCCACGGACAGGTGCAAGAGCATCTTGCGCCCGTCGGTGGTGATGCACCACGCCGCCAAGACTCCCTCTTTGGCTCCGTAGCGGCGCAAACTCTCGTAGACGGCATCCAGGAAGAGGTACTCGACCTCGATCTCTGAGAGATCCCTCTCGCAGAAGGCGCGGTAGTCCTCCCACAGCTGCTCCGTTATCTGACTGACCGCGCTTCGAGAGATCATAAGCTCCCCGGTGGCCTCGTCTCTGAAGCACTCCTCCACGTCCCTGGTGGAGAGCCCACGAGCGTACATCTCCACCACCAGCCTCTCGAGAGCCTCGGAGTTGCCAGAGAGGAACTCCATGAGCTTCGAGCGGTAAGGCTCTTTAGCTCCCCTCACCTGCGGAACACGTACGCCGACCTCGCCCTCGGCGGTTTTGAGGCCGGCATCCTCGTAGCCGTTGCGGTAGCCGCGCTGAGCTCCTGCCCTTCGGTTTTACGACGCTCGTAGTGGCCACGGCCGAGGAAGTCCTCCTGTTCTTGCTCGAGGGCTTGCTGGAGGAGGTAGCTCAGGCCGAGCCGGGCGAGGGTGGAGAGGAGGTCGGTCTCCTGCTGGGCGGAATTAAGTCCCTCGGAGAAGAGGGTTTGGTTTATCTGCTCGCGGAGTGTCACCGACGGTGGTACCTTTCTCATAGTGGCCTGGGCCTCCTCCTTCATGGATTGACTTGGTCGTCTTCCATTATGGATGCTCAGGCCGCTTCTCGTTTACAGGGAGTCTAGGACGTCACCCTT
>JBFLXF010000551.1:0-2424 GCA_040757515.1 Actinomycetota bacterium | reverse complement strand
GTCCTGCTCGACCCCCTTAGCCTCGAAGGGCTGGGCGTCTTCCGGTACGTGAGTGCCTCCGTGCCCTCCTTCCTGGCGGGCGCGCTGACGCACTACGTGCTCACGAAGCTCCTCGTGCAGCGGGCGGGCAGGGGTGGTTACGAGGAGCCGGAGAAGGTCGGTGGGTGACCGGGGAGGTCGGCCAGGGCTTCGGAGCGGAGGCTAGAGATGCCGGATGATTTTCCGAGGAGGGACCCGTAACATGCGCGCGGCCGTTCTCTACGAACACGACACGCCACTGAGGGTAGAGGAGGTCGAGGTGGACCCCCCGAAAGGGGGTGAGGTGCTCGTCCGGATGGCTGCGAGCGGCGTCTGCCACTCCGACCTGCACATGCTCAAGGGGATCCACCCGGCCCCGCTGCCGGCTATCCTGGGTCACGAGGGGGCGGGTGTCGTCGAGGAGGCGGGGCCCGGGGTGACGAACGTGAAGCCGGGCGACCACGTGATCCTCTCGTGGCTGCCCTACTGCGGCCACTGCCGGATGTGCGCGAGCGGCAGGCCCAACGTCTGCGTGAACGTCGCGTGGTCCGAGTCGGGCACGATGGCGGACGGCACCGTGCGCTTCCACCGAGGCGGGGAGCGCATCCACCACTACATCGCCACCTCGTCCTTCGCGGAGCTCTCCGTGGTCCCGGCGCAGTGCGCGATACCCGTGGACCCCGCGCTGCCCCTGACCGAGCTCTCGCTGATGGGCTGCGCGGTCGCCACAGGCGTCGGGGCGGTGCTGAACACCGCGCGGGTCCGACCGGGGGAGACGGTGGCCGTGGTCGGCTGCGGGGGCGTGGGCCTCAACTGCGTCCAGGGTGCCGCCATCGCCGACGCCGGCACGATCATCGCGATAGATACCGAACCCGGAAAGCTGAACCTGGCCCGCGAGCTCGGCGCTACCCACGCCGTAGACGCCTCCGAGGGCTCCGTGGCCGGGGCCGTCGAGGACCTGACCGCCGGCGGCGTAGATCACGCCTTCGAGGCGATAGGCAACCCCGCGACGATAGAGCTCGCGATAGGTCTTGTCGGGCGGGGAGGACAGGCGGTCCTGATCGGGATGGCGCCGCCCGACGCGCGCGTCTCCTTCGACGCGCTGAACGCGACGTTCGAGGAGATATCCATACGGGGGTGCTGGTACGGCTCCGTCCGCCCGCCCGTGGACTTTCCGCTCCTCGTGGACCTTTACCAGAGCGGCAAGCTCCGCCTGGACACCATGATCCGGACCTGCTCGCTCGAGGAGGTCAACGACGCCTTCCGGGCGCTGGAGGCTGGGGAGGTGGCCCGCTCGGTGATCGTGCACGGTCGGAGGGGATAGCCGTGGGCGACCGGTACCCCGTCCACAGGGTCGCGGCGGTCCAGGCCGTGCCGGTGTTCATGGACAGGGAGGCGTCGGTCGAGAAGGCGTGCCGGCTCGTTGCTGAAGCCGCCTCAGGCGGCGCACGACTGGCCGTCTTCCCGGAGGCCTGGATCCCGGGGTTCCCGATCTGGGTCGAACGTGCCCCCGGTGCCGCGCTCTGGAACCACGAGCCCGCCAAGCAGGCCTTCACCCGCCTCCTCGCTAACGCCGTGGAGATCCCCGGTCCCGCCACCGATGCCCTCTGCGAGGCTGCCAGAGAAGCCGGGTGCGGGCTCGTTATGGGCCTCAACGAGCGCGAGAGCGGCCGTCCGTCGGGCACCCTGTACAACACGATCGTCTACATCGACGCCGACGGGCAACTCCTCGGCAAGCACCGCAAGCTCGTCCCGACCTATGCGGAGCGCCTGATCTGGGGACAGGGCGACGGGAGCACCCTCGGGGTCTTCGATTCTCCGGCGGGACCGGTCGGGGGCCTGATCTGCTGGGAGCACTGGATGCCGCTCGCCCGCCACGCGATGCACGCGCAGGGCGAGCAGGTCCACGCCGCCCTCTGGCCCGAGGTGGACGACATCCACCTCGTCGCCTCCCGCCACTACGCCTTCGAGGGCCGTTGCTTCGTCGTCTCCGTGGGCTCCGTGCTCCGCCGGCGCGACATACCGGAAGACCTGGAACTCTTCCGTGAGGCCGGGATAGACCCCGACGAGCAACTCCTCTCCGGCGGCAGCTCCATCATAGGACCGGACGGAAACTACCTGGCGGGACCGGCCGATGCCGAGGAGACCATCCTCTACGCCGACCTCGACACGAGCCGCATCGCCGCCGAGCAGCAGACCTTTGACCCGGTGGGCCACTACTCCCGCCCGGACATCTTCTCCGTCTCGGTAGACACGACCTCCAGGACATATCTGCGGGCAAGAGAAGACCGATACTGATGACCAAACGCACCGAAACGGAAGGAGCATAAGATGGCGACCGGAGAAGGCGGGCGCGTCGCGATCGTCACCGGAGCGGCGAGCGGGATCGGGGCCGAGATCTCGGCC
>JBFLXF010000550.1:0-2426 GCA_040757515.1 Actinomycetota bacterium | reverse complement strand
GTGTTCTCCGCCCGCGACGCCCGACGAACGCGGTGAGCCCGAAGCCGCGCTACGGAAGGAGCCACCGTCGGTTCCGTGCCGTGAGCGGACGGCCCTACGAAGGTCGCTCAACGCCTCCTCCGCGGTCCCGGAATCGGCTCGCCGCCAGGTCGGGCTACCCCGACCGCCAAATTGCATATTCAATCTTGCACCTCTCCCTCGGAGTTCTCCGACCCGCCCGCACCGGGCGACGAACGTTAGAGGTAGCGGCCTCCCACCGTGGCCGCTTACCGGCTCTGGGGAGGCCGAGGGGGATGGGGGTCGGGTGAGAGGTACGCCTGGTCGGGCCGCCGGTCGGAGACTGGGCGCAGGAAGGCGGCGAGAGCCAGTGCGAAGGACGCCACGAGCGCCAGGCTGGCGGCAGCGGAGGGGTCCACGGAAGGGGCGGCGTGGGCCTGCGTGGCGTGCGGGGCGCCCCCGGGGTCGCAGAAGCCTGCCGCGCCCAGGCAAGGGTGCAGCGCCACGAAGGCGGCCACCAGGATCGCCAGCGCGATCAAATATGTGCGGCGCAGCATCAAGGTAGGCGGTTCGTACCCCCGGGCGTTTTCGGGTATGCGCACCGACCGGGCGCTAAAGGCCCGCATCGGCGGCGCGGCCGACCCTAACGGGTTCACCCTTGCTCGCGCTCCTCGCTCGCCTCACCGAAGGTCTCCCAGCCCTGCCAGAGGATCACCGGCAGCATCGCCAGGGCGCCCACGGGGTCGGCCCACCACCAGCCGAACGCCGCGTAGAGCCCGACGCCGACCAGGAGCGCGAGCGAGAGGTAGGCGCACACCCACGTCTCCACCGCGTCGGCTTGCAGGGCCTCGCTGCCCATCTCGCGACCCGCCCTCTTCTTGAAGAAAGCGAGGGCCGGCATGATGAGGATCGAGACCACCGCGAGCACGAGGCCTACGGTCGAACTCTCGGGGCCTTCGCGCGAGAGGAGCGCGTCGATGGCCTCGTAGCTTATGTAGGCGGCGAGCAGGAAGAAGGTCGCCGCCACGAGGCGGAGCGCCCGCTTCTCGGCTGCACCGTGCTCCCCGGCGCTGGCTTTCGGGCCGGCCTTCAGGAGGCGCCACAGGAGGGCGACCGCCGAGATCACCTCTATCCCCGAGTCCACGCCGAAGCCCACCAGGGCGACGCTGCCTGCAAGAAGACCGGCGCCGATAGCGACGACCGCCTCGACGACGTTCCAGGTTATCGTGAATACCTCCAGGCGGATACCTCGCCGGTGGAGTCTCTCCTGCCGGGTGAGGGCCTTCCCGGCCATCGCTTAGTGACGCGCCCCCCGCCGGAAGAGCCTCAAGCCGTTGAGGGTCACGCCGATGGAGGTCCCCATGTCCGCGAGCACCGCGAGCCACAGCGTCACCAGCCCGAAGGGGGCCAGCACCACGAAGACGCCCTTGAAGAGGATCGAGGCGAAGATGTTCTGCTTGATGATCCTCTCCGCCGCCCGTGAGAGCCGCACCGCCGCGGCGAGCTTCCTGAGGTCGTCCTGCATTAGCGCGACGTCGGCGGTCTCCAGAGCCACGTCGGTGCCCGCCGCCCCCATCGCGAACCCCACCGAGGAGGCGGCGAGGGCCGGGGCGTCGTTGATGCCGTCGCCGACCATCCCCGCCGTGCCGTGCTTCGCGACCGCCTCGCGCACTACCTCGACCTTCTGTTCGGGCAAGAGCCGCGCCCGGTAGCCGATGCCCAGAGCGTCCGCCACCCGCCGGGCGGGGGCCTCGGCGTCGCCGGTGAGCATCACCAGCTCTTCCACCCCCGCCGCGCGGAGCGTCTGGAGCGCGGCGCGGGTGTCAGGGCGGATGGCGTCGGCGAGCCCGAAGACGGCCCGGGGAGCCTCCTCGTCGCCGAGGATTACGGGCGTCTCGCCGGCCTGCTCGACCTCCGCGAGCGCGTCGCGGGCGGCATCCAGGGACACGCCCCTCTCGGCGAAGAGACGGGGGCTGCCGATCAGGCACCGGCGGCCTTCGACCTCGCCCTCGGCGCCCCGGCCCGCGGTGGTGCGGAAGTCCGAGACCTCCGGCAGCTCGCGGTTCCCGGCGGCGTGAGAGGATGGCGTGGGCCAGCGGGTGCTCCGAGCGACGCTCCAGCGCGGCGGCCAGGACGAGCGCCCGCTCCCCGTCCACGCCGCCGACCGTCAGCACCCGCTCGACGACGGGCCGGCCCTCGGTGAGGGTGCCGGTCTTGTCGAAGAGGAGCGCCTTGAGGCGTCCGGCGGCCTCCAGTACGGCCCCGCCCTTGATGAGAATGCCCCGCCTGGAGGCCGCCCCGATCCCGGAGACTACCGTAACCGGGGTGGAGATCACCAGCGAGCACGGGCAGGCGATGATGAGTAGCGCCAGCGCCCGGTAGAACCACGTCCCGAAGCCCGCGCCGAGGAGCGGCGGCACCGTGGCGAG
>JBFLXF010000549.1:0-2427 GCA_040757515.1 Actinomycetota bacterium | reverse complement strand
CCCTTCTATCCGGTTGTCCGCGGGGCCGCGGCGCTCTAGGCCCTTACCAGCTCGCGCTCTCTCTCAGGCTTGCGCTCCGCCTTCTTCGACCGCCTCTCCCTCTCCTCTCGGCGCAGACGCTCCTCTGCTTCGCGCATTCGACGCCGCACCTCGGCCTCGTGGGCCTCGCGGTAGCCGTAGTGGTGGCACATGGGCTTCTCGCCTCCTCGTGCTCTTTTCCCTTCTGACTTATCTATCTACCGCCTGCTCGCGCGAGCTAAACCTTGCGCGACGCCGCCCGCGTCAAGGAAGATGTGACGCTGTGCGCGAGGAGGGACCGGCGAGGGAGAGAGGGCGCAGCGGACGGCTGCTCTCGCCACCGATGGCGCTGCTCGGGCTGGCGACCTTCGCGACGTTCTTCGGGTTCCAGATGCTCCTCTCGGTCGTCCCTCTCTATGCGGAGGCCTCTGGCGGCAGCTCGGGCGCCGGCCTCGCGACGGCTTCGTTCATGCTCTCCACCGTGCTCACCCAGATACAGATGCCCCGCCTGCTGACCCGCTTCGGCTACCGGCCGGTCCTGCTCTCCGGGCTCCTCTGCCTCGGGCTGCCGACATTCTTCTACCCGCTGGTGAGCGGCCTGGCCGGGATACTCGCCGTTACGCTGGCGCGAGGGGTGGGCTTCGGGGTCGTCACGGTTGTCTTCGCCGCCCTCGTCGTGGAGCTCGCTCCGCCGGAGCGGCGAGGGGAGGCGCTAGGGATCTTCGGCGTCGCCATAACCCTGCCCACGATTTTTTGCAACCCGCTCGGGCTCTGGCTCGTGGGGGTCTCCGGCTACGCCGCCGCCTTCCTGCTGGCGGGTGCCGTCTCGCTCGCCGGTCTGGCCGCCGCTCTCGGCGTGGGCGGCGAGGCGCCGCAGGCGAAGGAGGAGGGCGCGGGCTTCCTGGAAGGGCTGCGGCGCGGGCCGCTCTTGCGTCTGGCCCTGATCTTCTCTACCGCCACCTCCGCGATGGGTGTCCTCGTCACGTTCCTGCCCCTCGCGGCCCCGGCCTCGGGCCTCTACTCCTCGGCGACGGCGCTGCTCCTCTTCGGCGTGGCGAGCACCGCGAGCCGCTGGTGGGCGGGGCGCTTCGGAGACCGCCGCGACCCGCGCCTGCTGCTCGTTCCCGGCCTGCTCGCGGGCTCTCTAGGGATGGCGTCCCTTCCACACGGAGGCGTCCTCATGCTCGGTGGCGCGCTCCTCTTCGGCGTGGGCCTCGGGGCGCTGCAGAACTCGACCCTCATTCTGACGATGAACCGCGTCGCCGACGATGAGCGGGGCCTGGGCAGTACCGTCTGGAACGTCTCCTTCGACGCGGGTACCGGCGCGGGCGCTTTCTTCTTCGGCTTCCTGGTCGCCGCTACCGGCTTCGCTCCCGCCTTCTACCTCTCCTCGGCCCTGCTCGCCGCGGCCGTCGGCCTCGTCATCCTCGACAGGGTCCGTACTCCTTGACCCGGCGCTTCCCGCCGCCCTAAACTCCCGGAAACCCCCGCGCGGGGATCGGGAAAGGATCAGAGATGCCAGACTTCGAGAGGACGCCGCTGCATGAGATGAGCCGGGAGCTTGCCGCGACGGCGCGGGGCGACGTGCCCGCCACGCTCGTCGTGCGCGGCGGGACTCTGGTGAGCGTTACCTCCGGGGAGCTCCTGCCGGGTATGAGCGTCGCCGTCCGGGGCCCGCGTATCGCTTACGTCGGCCCCGACGCGGGCCACACGATCGGCGATGAGACCCGCGTCATAGAGGCGGAGGGTCGCTACATCGCGCCCGGCTTCCTCGACGGGCACTGCCACATCGAGAGCTGTCAGCTCACGGTAACGCAGTTCGCGCGGGCGGTCCTGCCCCTGGGAACCACCGGCGGCTTCTTCGACGCGCACGAGATCACGAACGTTCTGGGTCTGAGAGGCTTGCGCCTCATGGTCGAGGAGGCGCGCGCCACACCGCTCGCCGCCTACATGGAGGTCGCCTCGTGCGTGCCTTCGACCTCGACGGACTTCGAGACGCCGGGGGCAAAGATCGGGCCGGAGGAGGTCGCAGAGGCCCTCTCGTGGGGAGAAGACGTGATCGCTCTGGGCGAGGTCATGAACTTTCCCGGCGTGGTCTTCGGGGACGAGAAGATGCACGGTGAGATCTCCGCGGCCCTGCGCGCGAACAAGGTCGCCGACGGCCACTTCTGCTGGCCGCCCGACGACCACCGCCTCGCCGCCTACGCCGCGAGCGGGATCACCGGCTGCCACGAGTCCACTACGCCCGAAGACGTCGTTTGGCGTCTGCGGCACGGGATGTACGCCAAGCTCCGGCGCGGCTCGGCCTGGCACGACGTCGCCGCCACGATAAAGGCGCACACCGAGATGGGGCTGGACCCGCGCCGCATTCTTCTCGTCACCGACGACCGTAGCCCCGAGTCCCTCATC
>JBFLXF010000548.1:0-2433 GCA_040757515.1 Actinomycetota bacterium | reverse complement strand
CGGCGAGCAGCGTAAGCGTGACCGGTACATCGGCCTCACCGATGTACTCTGGCCAGAGGGGGTTCTCGACGATGTGAGCGGTAGCGTCGGCGGCGGAGAGCGTGATCGTGACGATCCAGGCCGTCGCCACGAAGCCGAGCAGGCAGAGGACAAAGAGCTTGCCCTTCCAGAAGGAGAGCAGGTCCTCCAGCATCGAGACCGAGCCCTGCCCGTGCGGACTCTCGGCGGCGACTCTGCGGTACATCGGCAGCATCCCGAACAGGGTAAGGGCCACGATGAGTAACGTGGCGACGGGCGAGAGCGCACCCGCAACGGAGGCAGCTATCGCCGGGATGTAGCCTAGAGTGGAGAAGTAATCCACGCCGGTGAGGCACACCACCTGCCACCAGGGGTGCTGCTCCCGGCTCTCCCGGACCTCAGGTCCGGTTACGTCCTCGATGCGCTCCTCGAGCAGCCAGCGGCACAAGCGGCGCTTCGCGCCGCTCGCACCCGCAACAACGCCCTTCCCGGGCAAGGCGGCCTCCTTCTTCCGCGCCTGCGAGGTTAGCTGTCGGGTTCGGGCCGAAAGAGGAGAAAGCCCTACGCCGGCGAGGCTCGCCAGCGATTCACCCCGGGGACACGCAGTCCGTATTGGTTCCCCCGCCCGCCGGCGTCACCCGGCGGTTAGGCGTCACGTTTATGTAGACACCCGTCTGTATACTTCCGCCCGGGAGGGTTGTCAACAGGTAAATAGGTCGAAATAGGTCGGTGCGCGGCCCCCGGACGCTACCGCCCACGCAGCACGACCGGAAGGGCCTGCCTGAATATCGAGACAAGCTGCCTGATCGAGACTTCCTCGTCTATAAAGCGCAGAGACCAGGAGGGCGGCACGGCGTGCATCACGCGCCGCACCAAGGCCAGCGGCAGGCGAGGATCTCTATCGGCCAGTTCCAGAAACCCCGCGTCCAGCAGCCGCCACCCCCAGAAGCCCCGTCGCTCCGGCGGCAGTGGCCGTCCCTCTCTCCACAGGTGTCCCAAACGCATAGTCTCCTCGGCGATCCGGACCACGCCGTATCCGGCGCTGGGCTTTAGAAGACCGCGCTTCGCTCCCAGAAGGACATGCCGGGGACCGGTGGTGCCGGAGGGAGCGAAGCCGAGCGGTATCTCCCCGTACTCGGCGTGGACGACCTCGAATCGCCCTCCGGGATAACGCTCCCTAAGATACCGGAGCAACGGCACTCTGTCCGCCTTTACGGGAGCCGGGCCGAACGAGGCCGACTCCAGCAACGCCTCCACCCGACTCAGCGGCAGCAGGTAGGCGAAGGACCTCTCGTCCAGCGGATCGAACAGGGTAGCGGTCGCCGCGTCGAATACGGGCCGGTCGGCGACGACCCGGAGCCCGATGCCGCTCAACACCGCTCTGGGGAGATGGGGCGCGGGAAAGACGGGCTCCACCTCACGGGCGCTGTCGAAGACCACGCGGGCGCGCACGGACCCGGCGCTCGTCGCAACCTCGTAGCCACCCCCATCCCGGCGCCGGACCGCGCGCGCCGCGGCGCGCAGCCACTCGATGGGAACCGCCCGCAGACGCCAGAGCAGGTCCGCAAACACGTCGTCCGAGCGTACGAGCCGCAAGGTGAAAGGAGCGATGGGCTCCGGCGGCGCATCTCCCACCCTGGCCTGACGCCACGCGCCGATGGCGAACCGGTCATAGGGGGTCCGTCCGCGGCTCCAGTAGCTCCAGTGGACGGGCGGCTGCTCCCACGGCGGGGATGGGTCCACGACAGCTATCCGCGCGGAGGACCCCGTTCGCAGCTCATTCAACAGCAGTAGCGCCGACAGGCCGCCGCCGACGAAGACCATGTCATATGCCCGCAGCACGGCCACGGGGTCCAGTCTAGCCGTCCGCCGTCCCCCCGGCTAACGGCATGGATCTCACCCTCCTCAGTCCTCCAGGCGACCGCACACATAGTCGCGGGAGGGATCGTAGTCCCTTCCGTCCAGTTCTCCGAGGCGTGGTCCGTAGAGATGCACGGAGATCGCCGGCCCGGTGCCGGGGTTCCCGACGCGGTGTATTCCGCCGTCGAAGGGTAAGACGGTGGAGATTCCATCCTCCGGGCCCCATGACAGCCGCCAGAGCCTCCTCAGATGCGCATGGTCGGGGACCGAGCCGTCGTCGAGACGCTCGTAGCGCTCCTCGAGCACGGTCCCGGCGACGCAGCGATACGCCCCCCAGGAGGAGTGGTCGTGGATCTTCGTAGCCGTTTCCGGCGGCCAGACAAAGACCTGCAGGGAATACGAGACATCGTCATACCGGCGCGCCACATACCAGCTCGCGGCGTCGTTCGCCCCTTCAAGCAGGGGAATGACGTGCGTTCCCAGGAAGGCGGGCTCTCGCGTAAGCCGGAGTAGCAGCGACGCGGCCCGTCGCAATGCGGCCTGCGGTGAGAGGGC
>JBFLXF010000547.1:0-2435 GCA_040757515.1 Actinomycetota bacterium | reverse complement strand
CGAACGACCGTATCCTGGCGACTATCGTAACGTCGAGGTGGGAGTACAACACACTCGATGTAGACTTCGACCGGCTCTGGGACGGGGTGATGGAGCAGACGTTGACGACCTTCACCGACCACTACAGCCCCTCGGTGCAGAATACGCTCTACCGCACCGGCAAGGCCGTGCTGGAGAGGTTCCCGGAGATAGAGAGGATCTGGTACTCTTTCCCCAACGTCCACCACATCCCCTACGACCTGGACCGATTCGGGATCGAGAACAACAACGAGATCTTCCACGCCACCCGCGATCCCTACGGCCAGATCGAAGGCTGGGTGGAGCGGCGAGCGTGAGCGGCTTCCTCACCACCCACGTCCTCGATACCGCCCACGGTCGACCCGCCGCCGGGATGACCCTAGAGCTGTTCGAGATAGTGGATGGAGAGCGGCACCCCATAAAGACGATCGCCACCAACGACGACGGCAGGACGGACGAGCCCCTGCTCACGCAGGACGAGTTCAGAACCGGCGTCTACGAGATCGTCTTCCACGTCGGCGCGTACTTCAAGGAACCCGGCGACCCGCCCTTCCTCGACCACGTGCCGATCCGGTTCGGCATCGCCGATCCCAACTCTCACTACCACGTCCCTCTCCTCACCTCTCCCTGGTCCTACTCAACCTACCGGGGAAGCTGAGACTCCTCGCCGGGAGGCGGAGCGGCGAGACCCATCCGCCTCCCGAAAACTTTGTGCCGGTGTTGACTTTCCGGCCCGAACTCTGTACGATCCGTATAGTGAAATATATATCCTGCTGAACGAAACAAGGGGAAAGGCGATGAGCAGGCACGACGTTCTGATCCGGGGCGGCGAGGTGGTGACGTCCTCTGGGGTGGTGTGGGCGGACGTGGCGATCTCCGACGGGGTTGTGGCGGAGGTGGCGCCGGAGATCGAGGGCGGTGCCCGGCGGGAGATAGACGCTTCGGGGCTGCATGTCTTTCCGGGGCTGGTAGACGCGCACGTGCATTTCTCGGAGCCGGGGCGGACGCACTGGGAGGGTTTCGAGACGGGGACGCGGGCGTTCGCGGCGGGTGGGGCTACGACCGTCTTTGACATGCCGCTCAACGCCTACCCGCCGACCGTGGATGGGGAGAGCTTTGATCTCAAGCGTGAGGCCGGGGAGAGGTCGGCGCTTGTGGACTTCGCGCTTTGGGGAGCGATCCAGCCGGACAATCTGGAGAGGATGGAGGAGCTTGCGGAGCGCGGCGTCGTGGGCTTCAAGGCGTTCATGTCGCCGAGCGGCACGGAGGACTTCAGGAGCGTGGACGACCTGGATCTCTATGAGGGGATGGTTGAGGCGGCGCGTCTGGGGCTTCCGGTCGCGGTGCACGCAGAGAGCGCTCAGATCACGGGCCGTCTCGCGAGGCGGGCTCTGTCGCAACTGCGTATCTCGGCGAGGGACTACGCCGAGTCTCGGCCCGCCATTGCGGAGCTGGAGGCTATAGGGCGCGCGATCCTCTTTGCCGGGGAGACCGGATGCTCGCTGCACATCGTGCACGTGACCATCGGGCGCGGGGTGGACCTCGTCGTCGATGCCCGGCGGCGCGGCGTGGACGTGAGCTGCGAAACCTGCGCCCACTATCTCGCGCTGACGCAGGAGGATCTGGAGGAGCTTGGCGCGGTAGCCAAGTGCGCCCCGCCGCTGCGCCCCGCGCAGGAACGGGAGGCGCTCTGGGAGCGCATTCTCGACGGCAGGATCCCCATGGTCACCTCAGACCACTCGCCCTGCCCGCCGGAGATGAAGGCAGGCGACGACATGTTCCGCGTCTGGGGCGGCATCTCCGGCGGGCAGTCCACCCTGAATGTGCTCCTCACCGAGGGCGAGAGGCGCGGACTGCCCCTTCCCACCCTGGCCTCGGTCGCCTCGGAGGCCGCCGCCCGCCGCTTCGGCATCCCGGGCAAGGGGGGCGTCGAGCCGGGCCTCGACGCGGATCTCGCGGTCGTGGATCTCGGCCACCGTGCGGTTCTTCGGGAGGAGGATCTCTTCTACAGGCACAGACTCAGCCCTTATGTAGGCCGCGAACTGAGGGGGCGTGTCGTGCACACGCTGGTGCGCGGGATGCCGGTCTTCTCTGGGGGGAAGGTGGTGGCGGAGCCGCGAGGACGCCTGGTGAGGCCCGGGGTCCGGGCGGAGACGCCGGTCGCGGGAACGGGTTGAGCGGGGCACGGTCGGCGGTACGGTAGAGAAGAGAGTATGGCCGGACAGGGAGCTGTAGGGGAAGAGCGAGCGGCGGTGGGTAGCGGACGTCTGCTGGAGGAATCCATTCTGCCGACGTGGTTGAACCAGCGGGCGGTCGGCTTCTGGGGTTTCAACTACATCTGGATCGGGCTGGCCGTCGTCATCGTTACCTTCCAGTACGGGGCGAACGGGGTGGCGGCGGGCTACACTATCCCGACC
>JBFLXF010000546.1:0-2451 GCA_040757515.1 Actinomycetota bacterium | reverse complement strand
CACCTTTGGGGCGTGGTAAGCTAGCCGCATGGACGAGAGGTACATACAACTTGAGCGCCGCCCTGAACTGGAGCGGCCGGTACTCATTGCGGGCTTCACCGGCTGGAACGACGCCGCGGAGGCCGCAAGCGTCGCCGTAAGCTCCCTCGCGGAGTACTGGGGCGCCGAGCGGTTCGGGGCCTTCGAGGCCGAGGAGTTCTTCGACTTCCAGGCTACGCGCCCGCAGATTAAGCTCGTCGAGGGGGTCACGCGGCGCATCGAGTGGCCAGAGAACGTCCTCTCGGCGACAGCCCCGAGCGTAGAGGCTATAGGCGGTCGGGGGGCGGTCCTGCTATCCGGTCCGGAGCCCAACTTCCGGTGGCGCTCCTTCTCGCAGGCGGTGGTCGAGCTGGCGCGGGAGCTCGGGGTCGAGATGGTGGTGACGATGGGAGCCCTGCTCGCGGACGTCCCGCATACCCGCCCCGTCGCCGTGGCCGCCAACTCTCAGAACCCCGCTCTCGTGGAGAACCTGGGTCTCACCTCCTCGCGCTACGAGGGGCCCACCGGGATCACCGGCGTGCTGCACCGCTACTGCGCCGGATCCGGGCTGCCGGCGGTCAGTCTGTGGGCCTCGGTGCCGCACTATCTGCCGGCCGTGCCCTCGGCCCCGGCGGCTCTATCCCTGCTCAATAGCCTCTCGAGACTTCTCGAGGTGAGGGTCGAGACCGCACACCTGGAGAGCACGGCGGCCCAGTACCAGGAGCAGGTCTCCGCTGCGGTCGCCCGGGATCCGGACCTCTCCTCCTACGTCCGCATGCTGGAGGAGCGGTACGACGCCCAGGCCGAGCACGAGATGAGAGATTTGCCCACGGGCGACGAGCTGGCGCGCGAACTGGAGGGCTTCCTGCGCAACCAGCGCCGCGACGAGCCGGAGGAGTAGGTTTCAGGGCGGACGGTACGGAACGCGTGCCTCGCCGGAGAACTGCACCACAGCGGAACCCAGAAGCCTGAGAGCTAATAGATTACAGCCAGGACAAAGGCGATCACGGCGATGATGCCCATCACGCCCTGGGCGACGGCGGAGATGACGTAGCCCACCAGAACCCCGCCCGCCGCCCGCGAGGTCCGTCTCCAATCGGAGGGACGGGGGAGGGGATTCCCAGCTTCATCATCCGCCGGGTCTCCTCTGCTGCGCCGGAGATGCTCTCCGGCGAAGACGCCGGCGATGGAGCCCAGGATGAGGCCGAAGATAGCGCCTATCCCCAGAAAGAGCGCCCCCACGAGCGCGCCGAGCAGGCCACCTATAGCGCCGCCCGCCGTTCCCCAGCCGCTCGCCCCGAACCTGCGCGCCCCGTAGGCCGTGCCGACGTAGTCAGCCACGAAGGCCAGGACGGCGAGGGCCCCGATCAGGACGATTACCCCGCCTCCGACGACCTCGAAGCCGGTAAGGTACGCGTAGACGAAGGCGGAGACAAAGATCAGGGGCACGCCCGGTAGCCCCGGCAGGACGCTCCCCAGGAGCCCGAGCGCCACCCCGACGAGCGCGAAAAAGAGGAGCGTTCCCTCCGGGAGTTCGGGCATCAGGAGACCACCGGCAGCGTCCTCTTGCCCTTCTTCTTGAGGGCGGCGTTCAGGCTGCCCGAGGAGTATCCGGAGAGGTCGAGAGCGACGTAGAGAAAACCCGCGTCCTTGAGCTCGGCGGAGATCTCCTCCCGCATGGCGAAGGCCCGCTCCATCTCGTCCGCCCCGACCTCCAGGCGCGCGATCTCGCCGTGGTGCCTGACCCGCACCTGCGAGAAGCCCTCCCGCCTCAGAAACTCCTCGGCCCGCGCTACCTGCGCGAGCTTCTCCGGCGTGATCTCTTGCCCGTAAGGGAAGCGGCTCGAGAGGCATGCGAGCGCGGGCTTGTCCCAGCTCGGCAGCCCCAGGTGCCGCGCCAGCTCCCGCACCTCCGCCTTGCCGACGCCGGCCTCGCTCAACGGAGAGAGGACCCCTATCTCTCTGGCCGCTCTCCGTCCGGGGCGGTAGTCGCCCTCGTCGTCGGCGTTCGCTCCGTCCACCACGACGGCGTAGCCCCTCTCTCCGGCCATCTCCGCCAGGTCCGAGTAGAGGGTGCTCTTGCAGAAGTAGCAGCGGTTCGTCGGGTTTTTGGAGTAGTTCGGGTCGTCGAGCTCGCGGGTGTTTATGATCACGTGCTTCACGCCAAGTGACGACGCGAGATCCTTCGCCAGCCCGAGCTCCGAGGGGAGGTAGGTCTCGTTGTTGGAGGTTACGGCGAGCACTCGGTCCTTCGGCAGGGCGCGGGCGCAGACGGCGAGAGCCAGAGACGAGTCCACCCCGCCCGAGAAGGCGACCAGCGCGCTGCCGTGGGGCCTGACGATAGCTTCGAGCTCCTCAAGTCTCTCTTCCGGTCGGCTCAAGCCAGATCCTTCCTGAAGCGTCCCTGCTCTCTACCGTATCATCTCTGGCGAC
>JBFLXF010000545.1:0-2457 GCA_040757515.1 Actinomycetota bacterium | reverse complement strand
GAGGGCGGGCGACGTCCGCCCCCGGCGACGTCTCTGACCCGGAGGCCGTGCGGCGGATCGTGGCGGCGGCTCGCGAGGCTTACGGTCCCCCGGAGATACTCGTCAACAACGCCGGCTTCCTGCAGCAGAAGCGGTTCGTGGACCTCACGGTCGAGGACTTCGACCGCATGATCTCCGTGCACCTCCGCGGCACGTTCCTGTGCACCAGCGCCGTGCTGCCCGACATGCTCTCCGCCGGTCGCGGCGTCGTAATCAACGTCGCGTCCCAGCTCGGCCAGATCGGCGGGGTCGAGCTCTGCCACTACTCGGCGGCGAAGGCCGGCATCATCGGCCTGACGAAAGCGCTGGCCCGGGAGGTCTCGAAGGAGGGCGTGAGGGTGAACGCGGTCGCCCCCGGACCGATCAACACCGAGCTCGTCCTCGGGCTCTCCGAGGAGTGGCGCAGGAACAAGGCCGCCGAGCTCCCCCTGGGGCGCTTCGGCGAACCCTGGGAGGTGGCCGAGACGGTCGCCTTCCTGGCCTCAGACGGGGCCGCGCTCTACGTCGGCCAGACGCTGGGCCCCAACTCCGGGGACGTGATGCTGTGAGGAGCGGCGCTTGAGGGGTAAGGCTCGATGGAGAACGTAGAGAGACCGACGGTCCTGATCACCGGCTCCGGCATCGGCATCGGCGCGGCGACCGCTCGGGCCTTCGCCGGCGCGGGTTACCGGGTCGTGGTGACGGATGTACTCGAAGAAGAAGGCCGGAGGGTAGTCGCGGAGATCTTGGACGGCGGCGGCGAGGCCGAGTACCACCACCTGGACGTCACGAGCACCGCGGAGGTCGAGCGCGTGGTCTCCGCGGCCCAGGACCGTTACGGGCCGCTCGATTGCGTGGTCGCCAACGCCGGCATCGCCCACAGGGTGCCCCTCCCGGAACTCACCGACGAGAAGTGGGACCACACCCTCGACGTGGACCTCAAGGGCGTCATGCGGGTCTGCCGGGCCGCGGCCCCGGCTATGAGGGAGGCGGGCAGGGGGAGCATGATCGCCGTCTCCTCCATCATGGGCGTCGCCTACGGGTGGGACGAGCACGTCCAGTACTCCGCCGCGAAGGCGGGCGTCGTGGGCCTCGTGCGCGGCCTCGCCGTGGAGCTCGCCCGGGATGGGGTGCGGGTCAACGGCATCGCGCCCGGATACATCCGGACCGCCCAGGCGCTCTCCGAGGAGCATTCGTTGGGTCCGCAGGGCCTCGAAGAAGCAGCCGAGTTCATCCCGATGGGGCGGGTGGGAGAGCCCGAGGACATCGCCGACGTTATCGTGTTCCTCGCGTCGAACGCCGCCCGCTACATCACGGGGCAGGTCGTCGTCGTGGACGGCGGGTTGCTCGTGGGCCGGTACTGAGGACCAGCGGGGTCTCGGTCCTCCTCAGGTCGAGATCATCTTCTTCTCGATGCCGACCCCCGCAGCAAGAGCGCGCTCGTACTCCAGCGGGACCGTCGCCGAGTCCTGGAGGGCGAACCCCGTCGAGTCGAAGACGGTGATGTCTCGCTCCGAGGTGCGGCCTTCGAGCTTGCCGATGACGACCTGGCCGATCTCACCCGCAACGTCGTCTTCCGAGATGATGCCCTCCCGGAGGGGAACGTTGATCTCGCCGTCGGTCCGGCACTGGCGGATGTCGTCGACGAAGATGCGAGCCCGCGCGAGGATCTCCGGCTCCAGCTCCTGGTCGCCCTCCTTGTCGGCGCCTAAAGCGGCGATGTGGGTGCCCTCGGAGACCCAGTCGCTCTCTACGATCGGGCTCCTGGCCGGCGTGACGGTGACGACGACGTCCGCGCCCCGCACGACCTCCTCCAGGTTCGTCGAGGCCCGGATCTCGAAGCTCTCGTACTTCGGCTGCTGCTCCCTTACGAACTCATCGAGCGTCCCTTGCGAGCGGCTCCAGACGCGCACGTCTTCCCACGCGAAGACCTCGTTGCAGGTCGCGAGCACCCCTTCGGCCATGTTCCCCGCGCCGACGATGGCAAGCGTCTTGCTCTCCGGGCGGGCGAGGTACTTCGCCGAGACGGCGGCGGCGGAGCCGGTTCGCATCACGGTGTGGTAGCTGCCGTCGCAGATGGCCAGGGGGAAGCCGGTCTCGGGGTGGGTGTAGATGAGGATGGAGAAGACGGTCGGGAGGTCGAACTTCTCCCGGTTCTGCTCCCGGATCGAGACCCACTTGCAGGCTGCCGCCTCGGGCTCCTCGATGTAGGAGGGCATCACCTCCCACTCGCCCGGGTACTTGTCGAGCACGATGTGACCCTTCGGCTCCATGTAGTAGCGGCCCTCGCCGTGCATCCGGTAGGCGTGCTCGACGCAGGAGTTGTACTCGTCGGGCGTCAGGAGGCCCATCATGTCGGTGCGGCTCAGGATCAGGGTCTTCCGGTTCCTCCAGCTCTCCATGGCCCTCCGTTCGGGTAGGGGCGCCGCGAGCTAGCTC
>JBFLXF010000544.1:0-2472 GCA_040757515.1 Actinomycetota bacterium | reverse complement strand
TGGCAGCCCTTCGTCGAAGAGGCGCTTGCCTGCGCCGAGGACCAGCGGGTAGACGAGAAGCCGGTAGCGGTCCACGAGGTCGTGGCGCATCAGCGTCCGCACGAACGTGGGGCTGCCGTGGACCGTGATATCGGCGCCTTCCCGCCGCTTGAGGCCGGCTATCTCCTCCACGGGGTCGTTCCCGATCAGAACGGAGTTGTTCCACTCCAGAGGCTCTTCCAGGGTCTTGGAGACCACGTACTTGCGCACGCTGTTGAAGTACTCCGCCCCGTCGCCCTCCCTCTTCGGCCAGGCCGCAGCGAACCCCTCGTAGGTAACGCGGCCCAGGAGTAGGGCGTCGCTGGCTGAGGTCTCCTCCGCCTTGAAGGCGGCGATCTCGTCGTTCCAGTAGGGCAGGGTCCAGGACGGATTCTCCACGACGCCATCCAGCGAAACAAACTCGGTGACGACCAGTCTTCTCACGGCTCTCTCCTCTCGTCCTTCGCCGCCTGCGGCCCAATCATAGAGCGGAAGGGAGACGGAGACTTGGAAAAATGCGCAGGCTATCCCGCCGCATGCCTCCGCGCGATCTGCGCGGGCGTCTCTCCCACGAAGCGCCTGAGCGAGTTGGTCAGGTGCGCCTGATCGAAGTACCCGAGCTCGAAGACCACATCCGGGATGGCCGCCCCCCTCTCGAGCATCGAGACGGCGCTGCGGGCGCGCTCGATCTGCTGGATCAGCTTGCGCGTCAGACCGGTCGCCCGCAAGAATCGGTACTGCAGGGATCTCACCGACACGCCGGGCGTCTGCCCCCGCAACGCCGCCTCGACCACCGGGTCCCGCACGACTATCCCCCGGCGGACGAGCCTCTCCACGAGCGCGTCGGCGTTCTCATAGCTCGGTAGCTCCCAGACGGAGCCGTGCAGCCAGAAGGAACCGCTCGACGCCCCGGGTAGCACCGCGTCCTGCCCGTTCAGCAGGGCGTTCAGGGGGAGGTGGGGCATAAACGTGCCCAGCCTGAAGGTGATGCCCAGGAACTCCGCGCCGGCGGGATACTCTGCTTCCGAAGCCTTCGTCTCGGGTCCCCGGGCAACCACCCTCGTCCCGCCGCCGGAGGCCGTGAACACCAGCTCCCAGTTGCTGGCGGCGACCGAGGTGAAAGTGCCGGCCTGTTCGCTGCGGGTGCGCCAGATCGTCTCAACGAACGGCGAGTCCGCCGGCCTGGTATCGAACACGAACCCCATCCACTCCTCCGTGACGATAGCTGGCCGGATCGCGTCGGCGCTCCGGCCCTCGCGTGGCCTGGCATCGTCTTGAGTACAGCATACGACACCACCCTGGAGATCCAAGGGTGAGATGCGGGCCCATCCGACACCGGGCGCGGCAGGCGGCGACGCGCTGCGTCGCCGCCCCTGTTCAAGAGGAGATATCCCCTAGCTGGCCGCCTTCTCCTCCTCGCGCTCGTTCGCGGCGAGCACACGCTCGACCAGGTTCGGGGGAACCTCCTCGTAGTGGCCGGGCTCGACGTGGAAATTGGCGCGTCCGCCGGTGATGGCGCGCAGGTCGCGGGCGTAGGTGAGCATCTCGATCTGGGGCACCTCCGCCCTGATCACCTGCCGCTCGCCGCGCTGCTCGATGCCCATCGGGCGCCCGCGACGCCCGGAGAGGTCGCCCATGATGTCCCCGACGAGCTCGGCCGGCGCCAGGATCTCCACCTTGACGTAGGGCTCGAGCAGCACGGGGTTCGCCTTCTCGACGGCGTTCTTGAAGGCCATCGAGCCCGCCACCTTGAAGGCCGCCTCCGAGGAGTCCACGGAGTGATACTGCCCGTCGTAGAGACGCACCTTCACGTCCACGACCGGATATCCGGCGATAGGGCCCTCGCGCATCGCCTCCAGGATGCCCTTCTCGACCGCCGGGATGAACTGGCGCGGTATCGCGCCGCCCACGATGGCGTCCTCGAACTCGAAGCCCGCGCCGCGCGGCAGCGGGCTTATCTCTATCCTGGCATCGCCGAACTGCCCGCGCCCGCCGGTCTGCTTCTTGTAGCGGCCCTGCGCCTGGGCGGTGCCGGCTATCGTCTCCTTGAGCGGCACCTTCGGAGCCCGCGCCTCGGCCTCTACGCCGTACCGGCGCCGGACCCGCTCCAGCGCCAGCTCGACGTGGAGCTGCGCCAGCCCGGCCAGGATGTCCTCGCCGGTGTCCTCCGAGCGCTCCAGCCTGAGCGAGGGGTCCTCGTCTATGACGCGCTTTATGGCCTCGAAGACCTTCTCCTCCTCGCCGCGCGCCTTCGCCCCTATCGCGAACGCCGTCGTCGGCTCCGGCAGTTCGACCGGCGGATAGGAGACCACGTAGTCCGGCTTGCAAAGGGTATCGAAGGTCGCCGTGTCGCGCAGCTTGGCGACGGCGATGATGTCCCCGGCGACCGCCTCGTCGACGGGTTTGCGCTCCTTGCCGACGAGGTGCGAGATGCCGCCGAGCCTCTCCGCGGAG
>JBFLXF010000543.1:0-2474 GCA_040757515.1 Actinomycetota bacterium | reverse complement strand
CTTCTCTCCGGCCTCGGAGAAGAGGAAGAAGCGGCCCGCCTGCACGCGCTCGTGGATGGGCTGGCGCTGCACGGGCTGCTGGGCCGGCTCGGCGAGGAGGAGATGCTCGCCGTGCTCGACGCGCATCTCGCCGGTATTATCGCCGAGTCCGGCGCGGGTCGGGACTAGAGGCCGTACGTCAACCGCGATCGCGCTCCAGGAGGACCATCATGATGATGCTGGCTAGCAGGAGCTCCTCTTCGGTGTCGGAGACGTCGGCCTGCCGGGAGATCGTGAAGCGGCTCTCGAACAGGGAACGCCCCTTCTGGACGCGCATCAGGGTGGTACCGTCTCCTGCGTCCACCAGGTAGGCCGGGTTGAAGAAGAGGCCGCCCAGGGCGTCGCCGCCCGGGATAGACTCGGCGAGGCCGTCGAGCACCTTCACCATGGGATTCTCCTCATGGATGGTGGCGACCTCCTCTCCGCCCGGACCCGTGACCTCGTAGGTGCTCTTCCACAGCGAGCGCATCCCCTGGCGTTTGACGGCGCCGAGCCGTCTGCCATCCGCCGCGTTGATCTCGTAGCGCGCCCCGAAGTCCCAGGCGCGGTCGGCCCTTATGCGGAAGAGCTCCTTGTTCTGGTTCTCGTCCGCGTAGACGCGCACGTCCTCCCGGATCCTGAACTTCTTCTTGCGGACGTAGGCGACGAGCCTCCCGCCCGCGTCCGTCACCCTCACGCGGGTGCCGATGGCGGCTATCTTGAATCCCAGCTTTAGCGGATAGTTCAGCACGAGAGTTCTCCTTCCCGAAGCGACGAACCGGGGCGGCGCTGCCCCGTCTGTGTGAGGTTCCGAACGATGACCGGATCCTCGAAAAGAGACCACATTGCGCAAGCGTCTCGCGAAAGCGCCGAATCACCCGAGAAACACCGGGAGCAAGATCAGCATCGTGGAGACGTTCCCCAGAATATGCGCGGCCATGCTCACGTAGATGCTCCTCTTCCACCAGGCCGCATACACCATCGGCAGAAGACCCAAGATCCTGCCCACGTTCTGCCAGGGCGTAAAGAAATGGTAGAGCGAGAAGAGGATCGTGTTCATCAGCGGCGCCCAGCTCCCAAAGCGCGAGATCCTGGGCAGCAGGTACCCCCGAAAGTACATCTCCTCCACCACGGGACCGGCGATCCCGTTCACGACGAGCCCCAAGCACCACGTGGCCAGCAGGGCCGCCGTCGAGTAGCGGGTGAAGTCCTCCATCAGGAAGAACGCGTCCGGCAACCAGAAGAACGCCTTCTCGATGAAGAAGGCGTCCAGCGGCGGATACACGAACATAGACAGGATCGCAGACCACGCGAAGAGGCCGAGGACCAGCGCGACGAACTGCCCCTTCGGTACCGGCTCCCGGTAGAGCACGATCCCTCCCAGCGACACCCCGTTCTTTGTGGCCCGGTAGAGCAGGTATCCGAGCTCGAAAGGGATGAGCACGAAGAGGATGGCGAGGAAGATCGCCATGAGAGATGGGAACCCCAAGCCCATCAAGACCGGCGCGGCAAGCACGTAGAAAACCGTTATGAGCACGCCGGGCAAAAGGTGCAGCACGACCGTGCGCGCAACGGAGTGCTGCACCTCTACGGCCGCCTTTCCCACCGAAGCTTGCGAGGTTCCCATCCACCACGCTCTCTAACGAGACTCGATCATATCGGCGATAAACGGGTAGCGGTACTCGCCGTCCCGGCTCACCCGGTAGGCTGCGTAGGCCGCGTGCACGAAGGGCACGATGCTCACGAGCACCATCACCGGGATGAGGAGGAAGCCGATCAGGACCAGCGTCAGAAGGCCCGTGACCGTCCAGCCCACACCGAGGATCACGACCCAGGCGATCTGGTACCACATCGACTGCAGTGCGTTGAACGCCACCTTCTGCGAGCGATCCCTGAAGACCAGCCACACGATCAGGGCCGCCACCGGCCCAAGAAAGCCCGTCACCAGGTTCAGGAACATGCTCAGGTGCGCGAGCACCGACCACGTCCTCTCCTCCTGCGTCATGATCACGACCGGTCCCTGGTGTGATCCCTGATGCTCGCCCGTCATCCCGTAGTTCTGCTGCGGATCCATACCGTCTCCTCTCTGTTCGCCGTCATCCTGCGCTTAAAGGTACGCGTAAGCTCCCCGCATGGCATCAGACCCGGGACCCAAACGGGGTAGGCCGCGGGGACCAATCGGCGTGGCGGGACACGACCTGCGGTGGCAGACTGCGAGGACAGAGACCGCAGCCGGGAGAGAGGTCAGTTTGAGCGAGGGACACCGCCTCTTCGCCGCCCTCTACGACCGAATGGGCGCCGCGATGGAGCGCTCCTGGATGGGCGAGCGCCGGGCGCGCCTGCTCTCCGGGGCAAAGGGCGAGGTGTTGGAGATAGGCGGCGGGACCGGGGCCAACCTCCCCCATTACCGCGACGTCCGGCGGCTGGTTATCGTCGAACCCGACCCGTTCATGCGC
>JBFLXF010000542.1:0-2483 GCA_040757515.1 Actinomycetota bacterium | reverse complement strand
CGAGGCGCAGGCGGCTCATCATGAAGAAAGTGCGGACCTCCTTGCGCGAGGCCGACGTGGCCACCTCGCCGCCCGAGACCTCCCGGAAACGCCTTATGACATCGTGGCGGAAGGAGGCAACGAGAGTTCGTCTCTCGGCGCCCGCCTGCCGGATCACCTCGAAGACCGCAGACTCGACGCCGGACTGAGACTCTTTGATCTCCAGGTTAACGCAAGCCTGCGGAAACTCCTCGTAGACCTCGGCGAGAGTCGGTATCCTGACCCCCCGTCCCCGGTACGAGCCGAAGTGGTAGCCCGCGTCGAGAGCCTGTATCTCCTTCAGCGTCATCTCCCGCACTAGACCGGAACCATCCGTCGTGCGGTCCACGGTGTCGTCGTGGATCACCACGATCTCGCCGTCCCGCGTCATGTGGACGTCCATCTCCAGACCCTGCGCCCCGTCCTCGATCCCGGCGCGGAACGCCTCCATGGTATTCTCTGGAGCGCGCGCGGAGGCGCCCCTGTGCGCGAAGTTCACCGGCCAGTCGCCGCACATGGGGCGCGCCTCGCCCTTGCGGAAGGCCACGACCGCAAGAACACCGGCCAGCCCTGCGAAGAGCGCGAGGAGCAACCACTTGCGGTTCATGCTTTCAAACTTAACACAGGCAGCCGTCCATCTCCCTGGTAGACTCGCGTGCGCGATGCGCACTATCTTCCTCCTGATCGCCGCCGCAGCGCTGCTCGTCTCCTGCTCGCAGCAGCGTAATACCCTGCAGGAGCCGCTGACCTACGTCTCTCTAGGAGACTCCCTGGCAGTCGGCGTCGGTGCCTCAGAGCCCGAGGAGCGCGGCTACGCGCCCCTCTATCGCAAGCACCTCCAAGAGGCGACCGGTCGGGAGGTGCGCCTCGTCCAGCTCGGCGTGAGCGGCGAGACGAGCGAAAGCTTCATCGGCGGCTACCCGAACGAGGAATCCTCCCAGCTCGCGCGGGCCGAAGAGGCGCTCCGGGAGAACCCTGGCGCCGTCGTAACCCTCTCCATCGGCGGCAACGACCTGCTGAGCGTCGCGGATGCCACCGACGCGGAGCGCGCGGCGGCTATCTCCGACTATGAGGAGAACCTGAAGTTCATCCTGAGGACGCTAAGGACGGCCTCCGAGCCTGCGCCCCGCGTCACCGTGCTCGCCCTCTACAATCCGGCGCCGGGGAGCTTCACCGACCGCTGGACTCGAGAGCTGAACGCGGAGATCCGGCGCGCGGCAAACGAGAACGGCGCCCGTGTCGCCGACGGCTACGCCGCTTTCCGTGGCCACGAGGGTCGCTACACTCACTTCGACGCCCGCTCGTGGGACATCCACCCCACCGACGCCGGCTATCAGGCGCTCGCCCGCGCCTTCGCCAGAGGCGACGCGATCGGCTAGCCGTCCGGCTTGAGCACCAGCCTGGCTCCCACATCGTATCCATCCATGCGCATCGGCAGGTACCCGCCCTCGCGCCAGAGCGGGAGCAGATCGTCGAAGTTCCCCGAGAGCGGGTTGCCCGACTGACCCATCGGATGCACGTAGAGCGAGCGGTCCGGCCTTGAGAGGTCCAGGACCTGCCGGTAGCTCGGCCCCGAGTCCATGACGAAGTTCTCGAGGTCGTAGGAGCCGACGTTCACTGTGGAGGAGTCGCCCCCGAACGGCACCGAGCGGTCCGTGAGGCGCGAGAGCGGCGTCGCGGAGAGAACCGGGTGCTCGAAGACGGCCTCGTGCTCCTCGCCCCACTCCGGCACCCCTCCCTCGAAGCGCTCGAGCGCCCCCTCGAAAGCGCGAGCTGCGTATTCCAGGCAGGCCCGCTCGCCCTCTCCGCAGTTTCTGTCGCCGTTCTTTAGGGCGTTCAAAAGGTAGCGGGGCTCGGACCAATGGTCTTCGCCGACCTCTTTCTCCGGCAGCCGGGTCAACTCCGAATACCAGGCGGCGAAGAGCGTGGCCTCCCGTGAGCCCGGCCTGGCGACGCCGTCCCAGGCCAGCAGCCGCTCGCGCCACTCGCGAGCGCGTCCGTAGTCCAGGTCGAGACGCTCCAGGTAGGGGCGGAAGTCGCCGAAGAGGAGGGATCGCCGGTCGAGCTGGATGCGGACCATGTCTTCGGCGGTGAGGTTGGTGCCGCCGGCTTCGATCATCTCCCGTATTCTCTGCGCGCGGTAGGGCTCGGCCCACTCCAGCGAGAGGTTGTAGGGGTAGCCTTTGGGCGTCACTTTGTTGTTGGCGGTGACGATGAAACCTTCCTCCGGGTTCAGGACGCGTGGCCACTCCGCGTAGGGCACCCACCCGCGCCAGTCGCGCGACCCGTCGCCCGGTACCGGGTAGAGCCCGGAGTGACCATCCGACCTGATCGGAAACCTCCCCGGAGCTACGTAGCCGATGTTGCCCTCCGCGTCGGCGTAGACGAAGTTCTGGCTCGGAGCGACGTAGGGACGCAGCGCCTCGTTGAACTCCTCCCAGTTACCGGCGCGGTTTATCCCCAGG
>JBFLXF010000541.1:0-2491 GCA_040757515.1 Actinomycetota bacterium | reverse complement strand
ACAGCGGGCGGCGGTATCCTCATAGACACCATCCCCGAGGCCGCCAGCGCTTGCGTGAAGCTCCTCAGAGATCCTGAATTCGCCCGTGAGATGGGACGCAGGGGCAAGGAGCATGTCCGGGAACACTTCCTTATCCCGCGCCAGACGCGCGACAACCTGCGCCTTTTCGCTAAACTTCTCGGCGTGTAGCAGGCGGGCGCGAAAGGGGAGCGGCGTGGCGGAAAGCGGAAGGCTCGTGATCGTCTCCAACCGGGGCCCCGTCACCTTCTCGCGCTCCGACGAGGGCGAGAGGATCTACTCGCGCGGAGCCGGGGGCCTCGTCACCGCCCTCAACGCCGTCTCCCGGCGCGCGGAGAACGCCGTCTGGATCGCCTCCGCTCAGAGCGAGGAGGACGTGCGGGTCGCGAGAGAGGCGGCTCCCCGCCAGGTCGAGGACCTGAACGTGACCCTCGTCGAGCACGACGGGGACGCCTACGACATGATGTACAACAGGATAGCCAATCCTCTCCTCTGGTTCGTGCAGCACGGCATCTACGATCTGCCGTACTCGCCTAACCTCGGGGACGACACGAGACGCGCCTGGGAGGAAGGCTACGTCGCCGTCAACCGCAACTTCGCCGAGGCGGTGGCCGGCGCGGTCGGCGACTCCTCGGCGCCGACTATACTGCTCCACGACTACCAGCTCTACATGACCCCGCAGCTCGTGCGCGAGCGTCTCGGCGAGGGGGCCTTTATCTCCCTCTTCGTGCACATACCCTGGCCCGAGCCCGACTACTGGCGCGTGCTTCCCTCCTACATCCGCAGAGGCGTCCTGGAGAGCATGCTGGAGTCAGATGTAGTCGCCTTCCACACCCGTCGCTACGCCCGCAACTTCGCCGAGACCTGCGCGCACGTCCTCGGTCTCGCCTACGACGCGGAGAAGAGCGTCATCGAGCGCGACGGGCGCCAGGTGTGGGTGCGGGACTACCCTATCTCCATAGACCCTCACGAGTTCGAGGAGTTGGCGAGAAGCGACGCCGTGCTGGAGCAGGAGAAGTTCGTCAGGAGTCTCCCCGGGAAGTTGCTTCTGCGCGTGGACCGCATGGATCTCTCCAAGAACATCGTACGCGGCTTCGAGGCGTACGGCAGGATGCTGGAGCGCCACCCGGAGATGGCCGGGGAGGTGACCTTCCTCGCCCAGCTTCAGCCCTCCCGGGGCGATGTCCCCGAGTACGCCCGCTACGCCGGAGCCATCGAGGAGGCTGCAGAGAGGGTCAACGAGCGGCATGCGACCAGCCACTGGAGGCCCATAGAGCTCTCCATGCGGGACAACTTCCCGCTCTCCGTCGCCGGGTACAAAAACTACGATGCCCTGCTTGTCAACGCCGTACGCGACGGGATGAACCTGGTTGCCAAGGAGGCCGCCGTCGTCAACGAGAGAGGCGGCGTCCTCATCCTCTCCGAGAACGCGGGCGCTCATGAGGAGCTGGGCGAGCATGCCATAAGCGTCAATCCCTTTGACCTCGATGAGCAGGCCGACGCTATCTACGAGGCGCTGACCATGCCAGAGGGCGAGCGTCGCCGACGCGCCGAAGCCCTTCGCAAAACCGTCTTCGCCAACACCATAGAGGATTGGGTCGAGGCGCAGATGAAGGACATAGAGGCGTACCGCGGCCAGGGCTGAGGGGCTACTCCCCGAGCAGAGCCCGCAGCAGCTCCTCAACGCCCTCAACGCCGTCCACGACGATGTCCGCCCGGTCGACGATCTCGGGCGGTCCCTCGTCGCTCCTCACGCCGGCGCATATGGCGTCTTCCAGCAGCCCCTCGTTGCGCAGGACGTCGAGCTCCCGGAAGGCGTCGAGGTCTGTGGTGTCGTCGCCGATGAACAGCGCCCTCTTAGGGCGGTACTCCTCGACGAGGGTGCGGACTGCGGTGCCCTTGTCGGCCTCGATGGGGGGGCGCGCCTCCACGACGCCGCGTCCTACCGTGATTCTCAAACCCAGCCTCTCGCCCTCGGCCTTCACGAACTCGACGCACCGCTGGCCGACCCCGGGAGGCGCGTTGCGGTAGTGGACGGAGGCGGTAATGCCTTTCTCCTCCACGAAGGCGCCGAGGGGTTCCAGCTCCTCGCGGGCGCGGCGTTCCAGCTCCTGGATCCTCTCCAGGTAGGGTATGGCTTCCGGGATGACCTCCACCTCGCCGTCGCGCAGGATCTCGAACCCATGGTTGCCAAAGTACACGACCGCGTCGAGTCCGATGAGCGCGAGGGCGTCCTCCGTTCTGCGCCCGCTTATGCCGGCGAGGAGAAGGTAACGTTCGCTGAGCTTTTTGAGAAGCTCCTTCAGGGTTGCCGGTACCTCCGACATGTCCGGGGTGGGGACGATGGGAGCCAGGGTGCCGTCTATGTCGGTGAAGATCGCGGAGGAATCCGGCTCCTCCCTCCAGGCCGCGAGTTTCTCCCGGTACGCGTAGCTCTCCATGGCCGTCAGGATAACGCTCCGGGAACCTACAT
>JBFLXF010000540.1:0-2496 GCA_040757515.1 Actinomycetota bacterium | reverse complement strand
GGGCGCCCCCCCGCCCCCCCCCCGCCGCCGTGTGCGAGGCGGCGGGGGGACGGGCGCTCGCCGTCCCGACGGATGTGAACGAAGAGGAGGCCGTCGAGGAGCTGGCCCGCCGCACCGTCGAACGCTTCGGGCGCATAGACGTGTGGGTCAACAACGCCGCCGTCATGGCCTACGGCAACTTCGAGGAGATCCCCTCCGAGGTGTACCGGCGCGTCATCGAGACCAACCTGTTCGGCCAGATCCACGGGGCCCGCGCCGCGATACCGCGCTTCAAGGAGCAGGGCTCGGGCGTCCTGATCAACGTGTGCTCGATGTGGGGCAAGATCACCTCTCCTCAGGTCAGCGCTTACGTGACGAGCAAGTTCGGGGTCCTTGGCTTCTCGGAGTGCCTGCGGCAGGCCCTCCACGAGTGGAGAGACATCCACGTCTGCACCGTCCTGCCCGTCTCGGTGGACACGCCCATCTTCCGGCACACCGCCAACTACACGGGGCGCGCCGTGAAACCGGTGCCGCCCGTGCTCGACCCGCAGAAGGTCGCGGAGAAGATCGTCCGGCTGGCCGAGAGGCCCCGACCGGAGACCACAGTGGGGCCTACCGGACACCTGCTCGCCTTCGTCCACGCGGCCACGCCGGGGCTCTACGACCTCCTCTCTCCCCACGTCTTCGAGCGAAGCGCCCTGCGCGACGAGCCCGCCGGGCGGGGGAGCGGCAACGTCTTCGAGCCGATGCCGGAGTGGAACCGGATCACGGGCGACTGGCGAGGCGATGCCTCTTCCCTTCGCCGCGCGGCCCTCGCAGGCGGAGCGGCGCTCGTGCCGGTGGCCTACTGGCTCCTCAGACGCCGGAGGTAGTCAGAGCGTGACGACCGCGCCCTCGTCGCCGCGCAGCTCGATCGCGCCCGCCGCCTTCTCTCCCTCGCGGTCGAGGTGGGTGTTGAGGGCGATGCGTCCCGCGCCCTCGAAGCAGAGGCGCTGCGGCTCGGGGCCGAGGTTCAGGGCGACGAGAAACCGGCTGCCTGCGGTCTCGCGCAGGTAGGCGAGCAGGTCGCCCGCCGCCTCCACCGGCGCATAGGAGCCCACGGAGAGAGCCGGCTCCTCGCGCCGGATACCGAGCAGGCGCCGGTGGAGGGCGAGCATCGAGCGCGGGTCCTTCCTCTGAGCCTCGACGTTGACCCCGGGATAGTCGTCCGCCACGGGCAGCCAGGGCTCGGCGTCTGGGGGGCAGAAACCGGCGTTCGGAGAGGCGTCCCACTGCATAGGAGTGCGCTCCGGGTCGCGGCCCACGCCGATGCCGGGCACGTTCTTCTCGAAGGGGTCCCGCACCCTCTCGGGAGGGATGGGGACGTCGTGCATCCCGATCTCGTCCCCGTAGTAGACGGTGGGCGTGCCGCGCAGCGTCAGGAGGAGCATGGCGGCGACGCGGGCCTGCGCCGCGCCGACGCGGCTCGCGACGCGGTGGCGGTCGTGGTTGCCGAGCACCCACGTCGGCCAGCCGCCGGGCGGGATGGCGGCCTCGTAGGTTTGGATGAGGGCGTCTATCTCGCGCGCCCTCCACGGGGTCGAGATGAGGTGGAAGTTGAACGGAAGGTGAACGCCGGAGAGGTCCTCGCCGTAGTAGGCGACGAGGCGCTCTATGGGAAGGTAGAGCTCCCCGATGAGGAGCCTGTCGCCGCCGTACTCCTCGAGGACGCCGCGCATCTCGCGCACCGCCGCGTGCACCTCGGGCCGGTCGGCCGAGTAGAGCGGGACGAGAGCCTCGTAGGGGTTCTGCCCCGGGCGCCAGTCCGGGTTCGGCGGGTTATCCCGGAACCGCGCGTCCTTGAGAAGCTGGCGCAGCGCGTCCACCCGGAAGCCGTCCACGCCCCGCTTCAGCCAGAACCTGAGCACATCGAGCATCGCCGCGCGCACCTCGGGGTTGCGCCAGTTGAGGTCCGGCTGCCCGGGGAGGTAGGCGTGGTAGTAGTACTGACCCGTGGCCTCGTCGAAGGTCCACGCCGGTCCCCCGAAGCTCGAGAGCCAGTTGTTCGGAGGGGAGCCGTCGGGCTTCGGGTCGGCCCAGATGTACCACTCGCGCCTCGGACTCTCGCGCGAGGAGCGAGACTCCAAAAACCACGGGTGCTCGTCGGAGGTGTGGTTGGGGACGTAATCCAGGATCACCCTCAGACCCAGCCGGTGCGCCTCCTCGACGAGAGCGTCGAAGTCCTCGAGGGTGCCAAAGAGCGGATGGACGTCCGTGTAGTCGGAGATGTCGTAGCCGAAGTCGGCCATCGGAGAGGGGTAGAACGGGGAGATCCAGAGGGCGTCCACCCCGAGCCACTCGAGGTAGTCGAGCCTCTCGGTGATGCCCGGCAGGTCGCCCACCCCGTCGCCGTTTGCGTCCATAAACGAGCGCGGGTAGACCTGGTATATGACCCCCGTCTGCCACCAGAGATGCTTCTCCGTCACGCTCTAGCCTCCCCGTCTCGCGTTCTCCGCGCCCGATGATACCCGACGCTGG
>JBFLXF010000539.1:0-2498 GCA_040757515.1 Actinomycetota bacterium | reverse complement strand
GAAAAGAAAAGCTTGGCGCTTATGACATGCTGCCCCTCAGAGACGGTCTTCGTGTCGAAGGCGGTGGCAGCGGAGACGGTACCACCCTTGAAATCGAAGGGCGCAGCCGTCTCCACCCTGGAGGGAGGCGAGGACATCGTGGGGTCATCGAGGAAGAATGACACCTTTATCACCCCGGTATCGGGAGCAGTAAAGACGTAGATGTTGCCAGAGACTGTAGCGCTCGCAAGCGCGCTCGCGCCGGAGCGGTTGGCGTTGGCACTGACTTTCAACTCGTAGATGGACGGGGTTGGAGTAGATGTCGAGGTCGTAAAGGACCAATTCTTGTCCGCCCCGAGCGGGTTGCCGGCCACATCTTTGACGCCTCCGGCTCCGCCCTTGACGGTAGCCGTGTAAGTCGTTCCTGCCTTCAAAGTCGTGCCTGGTTTAAGGATAGCCTTCCTGGCAACCGAGTCATAGGTCACAGTTGCAGCCACACCAGAAGAACCGCCCTGCTCGACAAGCGCGAATGTCGAACCGTTCACAGTCGAGGGGTCCATCTCTTCCGAGAAGCTCGCCGTAACATCCGTAGACACCGCAACCCCGGTCTCTCCGTCGGCTGGCACCGTCCCGACCACCGTCGGTGCAGACGTGTCGGAGCCTGTAGCCGGGCTGAGATGGTCGCTCGGCACGATCTGTCTCGCCGTGCTTGCGGACGCGTACTCCAGCCTGGCACTAGCTGTCTTGCTCCCTTCGTAGTATTCCATTGTCATATCGTGCCAACCGGCCTGCAGGGAGATGCTCCCTGAGTTGGTCTGGGCGCCGTCTATCCAGCGGTTTATGATCTGCCTGCCATCGACCCACACCCTGACCCCGTCGTTAGCGGTGGCATAGAAGGTGTAGGTCTCCGAATGGTCGGCTTTGACCCGGCCGCTCCAACGGACAGAGAAGGTATCCGGTGCGATGGACGGGTCGGGCGATCCACTCCCCCAGGAGAAGTTCACGGTGGGGTCTACCCTCGTCAGCTTGAGCACTGTGAAGTCCTTGGCGTCGTAGTATTGACCGGTCAAGCCGCCGACGGCGGCACCCGTCGGTTCGTAGGTGGCCGTGTATGCACCCGGCGAGCTCCCGGAGATCACATCGTGACTCTGCGCTCCGCCATCAGACCAGGAGGCGAACGCGTAGGCCGTCCCCGAAAGTGTCTGGGGGGAGGGCGCATAGACGTTTATCTTGTAGCCCTGCCACGATAGAAACGTTCGGGGCGCCAAGACCGTCTCTCCATTGACGTTCAACTGAAGCCCGTCAGGGTGCGTCTGGAAGCTCACGTCAACCGTCTTGGGTTCCAGTCTCCGCGTCACCGTCTTCGAGAGCCCCCTGGAATCCGTGGCGGTGAGTCTTATCTCCAGATAATTGCCTTCGGGGTCCGTAGCCGCGAGATCCTCGGGGGCCGGGCCGATCATCTCTACTCCGTTACCGGTCGTGGGCGGAAGGTAAGGATGCGTGTGATCGTTGTTGTGGTGCCGCACTACCTCCCAGCTCAGCGAACCGTCCGGAAGCTGACCGTCCTGCGCATCGATGGCGCTACCCTGCAGTACGATCTTCTCTCCGACCGCAAAGAGCTTATCTGGAGCCGGAGACGAGATGGACGGCTCGGGCGGCGTATTTCCCGGGTCAATCCGGACCGTCGCGGAGTCCTGGCCGCCTCTCCCATCCTTCACGGTGAGCTTCGCCGTAAATGTGCCCGCCGTAGTATAGGTATGGCGCTCTCTGGACACCGTGGTTTCGATCGGTGTGGAGCCGTCCCCAAATTCCCAGAAGTAGGTGAGCGGATCTCCGTCGGGATCTCTGCTACCGCTGCCGTCGAAGGCCACCTCGAGAGGAACGGCGCCTGAAGTGGGATCGGCGCTCAGTATGGCGTTGGGGACGCGATTACCCCCGCCGGTATACGAGATCCGATGCACTTCTCCGCCGTTCGCGAAGGTCGCATAGTAGAGCGCTTTTCCAGAACCATGAGTCGCAAACTCCATGGCGATGGGTCCGCCCTGAGCAAGTCCGCTGGCGAACTCAGTCTGCGTAAAGCCGCCACCGGCTTTGGGCGTCAGCTCGAAGATCTTGTTGCAGACGTAGTCGGCGAACATGTAGGAGTTATCGTACGAGGTCGGCCAGACGCCATCAGGCACGAACGCGCCACCGGTCACAGAGGAGCATCCGGTCGCGCTGTGGCTGTACTCGTGAATGGGTGGTGTGTAGGGTGCAGAGGCGCAATCTACGGAGCCGGCGCGGTACGGGTTGTCGTGATTACCCTCGCAGAGGTTCCATCCATAGTCTGCCCCAGGTCGGCCCTCGTCTATCTCATCCCAGGCGTCCTGGCCGACGTCGTTGATAAAGAACCGCGTGCCTGCGGCGTCGGGATCAAAAGCGAAGCGGAATGGGTTGCGAAGTCCCGTTCCGAAGATCTCCTGGCAGATCTTGCCGGGATCGGTTCTCCCGTTAGCGTTACAGCGAGCGCTGTTGGTCCC
>JBFLXF010000538.1:0-2505 GCA_040757515.1 Actinomycetota bacterium | reverse complement strand
AGCAGGTCCAGCACGACGTCGGGTTCCACCGTCTGATCGTCGAGGCCGCCGGGAACAGCATCCTGCTGGACGTCTGGAAGTCCTTGCGGGTCGAGGCGCGCACCGTGATCACCGCCCTCAAGACGGACGTAAACCGGCACGATCTGGCCGAGATGCACCGGCCCGTGCTCGAGGCCCTGGCCGCGCGCGACCCCGAGAGGGCGGGCCGGGCTCTGAAGCGGCACTTCGAGCTGTTCAGGGAGATGATGTTGAAAGGAGTAGAAGGATGAGCCGCCTGGTCGATCTCTCCATGCCCGTGCACCGGGACATGGTGACCTTCCCCCGTATCCCCCCACCATCGCTCCTGATGTACGAGAGCTGGCAGGAGTTCGCCGAAGGCGTCGGTGCCGCGAAGTACGGTGTAGACATGCTCACGGCCTCGTATCTGATCATCCAGAGCGACCATGCCGGTACCCACATGGACGCCCTCAAGCACATCCGCCCCGACGCCCCAGGCGCCGACGGTATCCCCCTCGAGTACTGCTTCTCCGACGGTGTCGTCCTGGACTTCCGCCACAAGGAGTACGGCGCCGGGATCTCCGCCGCCGAGATAGACGAGGCGCTGGAGAAGATCGGCTACCGGCTCAAGGAACGCGACATCGTCCTGATCCAGACCGGAGCCTCCGCCTACAACACCGAGGAGCGCTACCTCACCGACCACTGCGGCATGACGCGGGAGGCGACGCTGCACCTGATCTCCCAGGGCGTACGCCTGATGGGCATCGACGCCGTGACCTTCGACCCGCCGGTCTGGGCGATGTTCGAGCGCAAGCAGTTCTGGGAGGCGCACCGGGTGATGTGGGAGGAGGACTACTGGCACATCGAGAACCTAATGAACCTCGATCAGCTCCCGCCCCACGGCTTCAAGCTCTCCGTGCTGCCCGTCAAGTGGGTCGGGACGACCGGCGCTCCCGTAAGAGCGGTGGCGATCCTCGATGAATGAGCTGAAACAGCAGACGGCCACCATCGTCTCCTTCGAGGAGGAGTCCTGCCGGGATGTGCGCGTCGCTGGCGGGAAGGGCGCGAGCCTGGCGAAGATGGTCGCCGAGGGCCTGCCGGTGCCCCCGGGGTTCGTTATCTCCTCGCACGTCCTGGAGCGGTCGGTGGACGCGGAGCGTCTGCGCGCGCTTGCCCTCGCCCGGGACCACGAGGGGGCGCGGGCCCTGGTGCGGCGGGCGGAGCCTCCGCGGGCGGAGATCTCCGCCGCCTACGGGCGCCTCGGCGGCGGAAAGGTCGCGGTGCGCTCCTCGGCGTGCGCCGAGGACTCCGAGGCGGCGAGCTACGCGGGACAGCAGGAGACGTTCCTCGACGTCCAGGGAGCGGAGGCGGTCTGCGGGCGCGTGGTGGACTGCTGGTCGTCGTTCTTCTCCGAGCGGGCACTGTTCTACCGGGCGCAGAAGGGCTCGCTGGAGGACCTGCGCATGGCGGTAGTCGTGCAGAAAATGGTGGCGCCGGAGAAGTCCGGAGTGCTCTTCACCGCCGACCCGGTGAGACGGAGGCGCGACCGGATGGTTATAGAGTCCGCCTTCGGACTCGGGGAGCAGGTCGTCTCCGGCGAGGTAACCCCGGATCACTATGTCGTGGACCGCTCCGGCAGGCTCAAGCGCGAGCGAGTCGTGGGCGAGCGCGTGCTGGACGAGGAAGAGCTGCGGCGTCTCGCCGGACTCGGGCGCATGCTGGAGGAGAGACACGGCTCGCCGCAGGACATCGAGTGGGCGATGGCGGGAGGGGAGATCTACCTCCTCCAGTCCCGGCCCATCACGACCTTATGAGACGCACCGCCTCCGAATGGCTGGAGCCGCGCTCCCTGGAGGAGGCGCTGGCCCTGCGCGCCGAGCACGGCGACGAGGCGACCGTCGTCGCGGGCGGCACCTTCCTCGGCATCCTCATGAACCAGAGCTTTCTCGCTCCGACGAGGCTACTCGCGTTGCGCAGCGTGCCGGAACTCGCCGGAGTCGAGTCGGACGGAGATCTCCGGCTCGGGGCGATGGCGACCCACCGGCGCGTGGAGCACGCGTCCGAGGTGAGGGAGGGTTGGCCGGCCCTGGCGCGCGCCTTCTCGGTGGTCGCCAGCCCCAGGGTGCGTAACCAGGCGACCGTCGGCGGGGTCATGGCCGACGCCGACTACGCCTCCGATCCACCGGCGATGCTCGTGGCCCTCGGCGCGCGGGTGGTGGCGAGGAGCGTGAGTGGTGAGCGCGGGATCCCGGCAGAAGACTTCATCCTCGACCACTACACGACCGCGCTGCGGGAGGACGAGCTGGTGACGGAGGTGCGCGTGCCCCGTGGCACGGAGCGGGCGGTCTATCGCAAGTTCCGATCGCGCTCGGGCGAGGACCGGCCCTGCGTCTCGGTCGCCGCCGCTCTGATGGACGGGAGGCTTCGCGTGGTGGTGGGTGCGGTCGCCGGCAGGCCGCAGCATTTCCCGGAGGTCTGCGGACTCTACGAAGGCGGGAATATGTCTCG
>JBFLXF010000537.1:0-2517 GCA_040757515.1 Actinomycetota bacterium | reverse complement strand
CGCCCCTTCGGGTGCAGGGCCGTTCGGTCCACCAGGTCGGCGTCCCCTACCACTGGGGCAGCCGGGGCCTCGTGACCGGCGACTCGGCGAACGACCTCGTCGGGCTCGCCCTCGACCCCAACGTTCACATCGGCGAATACAAGGCCCTCACCTGCGACATCCGGCCCGGCCGCAGGCCGCGCGGACGGGCCCTGGTGGATCTCGTCGAGGACTACCGCCGCCGGGCAGACGGCCCGGGAACTCAGAACGGAGGTGAGAGAGCGTGAGCGTCGATGAGCAACGCGTCATCCCCGGTTCCGGGACCACCGACCCCATGAACATACGGGGGCGCGAGACGCCGCAGACGCGCCCCGTGATCCCGCTCGGCCAGAGAACCTACGGCGAAGAGAGGCCCCGGATGGGCTTCTTCACCGACACGACCGTGTGTATCGGCTGCAAGGCTTGCGAGGTGGCCTGCAAGGAGTGGAACGAGGTTCCCGCGCTCCCCTTCGAGTTTACCGGCGACTCCTACGATAACACCGGAACTCTAGGCGCCGACTCTTGGCGGCACGTGGCGTTTATCGAGCAGCGCAGGCCCGTAGAGGCCGCGCAGGGAACCGATCTCGCGCCCGCCGGGGGCGACGGCGAGTTCCGCTGGCTGATGAGCTCCGACGTCTGCAAGCACTGCACGGAGGCTCCCTGCCTCGACGTCTGCCCCACGGGCTCGCTGTTTCGCACCGAGTTCGGGACCGTGGTGGTGCAGGAGGACATCTGCAACGGCTGCGGCTACTGCGTCCCGGCCTGTCCCTTCGGCGTCCTCGACCGGCGCGAGGGTGACGGGCGGGTGTGGAAGTGTACCCTCTGCTACGACCGGCTCAAGGACGGGATGGAGCCCGCATGCGCCCAGGCGTGCCCGACGGACTCCATCCAGTTCGGTCCATTGGACGAGCTGCGCGAGAGGGCCAACGGCCGTCTGGAGATGGTGCACGAGGCAGGGATCACCGACGCCAGGCTCTACGGCGCTGACGAGGAGGAGTACGGCATGGGTGCCTTCTTCCTGCTGCTCGACGAGCCCGAAGTCTACGGTCTGCCGCCCAGCCCGGAGGTAATCACGCGCAGGTTCCGGAGTCTATGGGGTCCTGCGGCCGTAGCGGCGGGCGCCCTCGCTGCCGGGCTCGCCGCCGCCTTCCTGGGAGGTAGCCGATGAGCCAGGGAAGACCGCAGGTCTCGGTTGTGCAGCGGGACGGCGACACTCGGACATCCTCCTACTACGGACGACCGGTGCTCAAGGAGCCGGTCTGGTCCTGGGAGGTGCCGTGGTACTTCTTCACGGGAGGACTCGCCGGAGCGTCCTCCGGTCTCTCCCTGATGGGGAGGCTGGCCGGCAACGAGAGGCTCTCGCGGCGGGCGCTGCTTATCGCGTTGGCCGGCGCGTCGGTGAGCCCGATATTGCTGATCTCCGATCTCGGCAGGCCCGAGCGCTTCTACAATATGCTACGGGTCATGAAGCCGACCTCCCCTATGAATGTGGGAACCTGGATCCTGAGCGCGGTCGGGGGCGCGACGGGGATAGCCGCGCTGGGCGAGCACCTCGGCGTCTTCCCGAGGTTCGGGAGGCTCGCCGGGGCGCTCTCGGCGCTGCTCGGACCGGCGCTCTCGACCTACACGGCGGTCCTCATCTGCGATACCTCCGTCCCCGTCTGGCACGAGGCCCGGCGCGAACTGCCGCTCCTCTTCGCCGCCTCCTCGGCGGCGAGCGCGGGCGCGGCGGCGACGATCCTGACGCCTCCCGGGGAGGCGGGCCCGGCGCGCCGCCTCGCCATCGGTGGGGCGCTCGCCGAGCTGGTGCTGACGGAGACGATGAAACGCCGCCTCGGAGATCTGCTCGCCGAGCCGTACGAGAAGGGGGAGGCCGGCCGCCTCGGCGGGCTCGCCAGATTCGCTTCGGGTCTGGGAGCGGCGCTCATGGCCTTCGGGGGGCGCAGGCGGCGTCCGGCGGCGGTCGCCGCAGGCGCGTTCATCCTGGCCGGGGCCGCGCTGGCGCGCTGGTCTGTCTTCAGGGCAGGGTTCGAGTCGGCCCGGGACCCGAGGTACACCGTCCTAGCCCAGCGCGAGCGACTCTCCCGGGATGGAGGGCGCGGATAGAGACCGGAGGGAGGCATATGTTGCGAAACCTGGTGACAGGGATCGCCGCCGGGGCCGTCGGCACGGTGGCGCTGAACGCTGCGACCTACGCGGATATGACCCTGCGCGGCAGGCCGGCCAGCGGGGTGCCGGCGCAGGTGGTCGAGCGTCTCGCGGCGAAGGCCGGATTCGACCTCTCCGGGGACGATGAGACGACCCGGAACCGCAAGAGCGCGCTCGGGGCGCTCTCGGGTTACGCCGTGGGCCTGGGCGCCGGTGCGGCATACGGGACGCTTCGGCCCCTATTAGGCGACGTCCCGTTGAGGACCGCCGGAGTGGGGCTGGGGCTCGCGGCGATGGCGGGAAGCGACGTCCCGGCGACGGCTCTGGGCGTTACGGACCCGAGGCAGTGGG
>JBFLXF010000536.1:0-2528 GCA_040757515.1 Actinomycetota bacterium | reverse complement strand
CCTCTGGGATCGGCGAGTATCGGACAGGTCCACCGGGCGACGCTCCGGAGTGGCGAGGTCGTCGCGGTCAAGGTTCAGCGTCCGGAGGCGCAGGGACGCGTCGAGTCGGATCTCAGGATCATGCGCGAGTTCGCGGCATTTCTGGACCGGAGGTTCGGGCGCAGGCTCTTTATAGACGTCAGGAGCCTGGTGGCAGAGTTCGAAGTAGTGATCCGGCGCGAGCTCGACTACCACGCCGAGGCCCGGAGCGCTCGCCGGTTCGCCATAAACTTCGCCGGCACCCCCGTCGTAATACCGCACGTCTACCTGGAGCTCTCAACCCGCCGGGTGCTGACGTTGGAGCATATCGAGGGTAGACGCTTTCACGACATAAGGCCGCTCATGCTGCCCCCGGGCGAACGGCGGAGGGTGGCGGCGATGGGAGCGGACGCCATCTTCAGGATGGCCTTCGAGCACGGCTTCTTCCACGGCGACCCACATCCAGGGAACCTGATCCTGACCCCCGATGGGCGCCTGGCCCTGCTGGACTTCGGGATGGTCGGCTACCTGAGCCGCGGCGACATAGAGGCTTTGAGCGGCCTCTTTATCTCCGTCATCCGCCGCGACGCCGCTGCGGCTCTGCGGGGGCTTGAGATGCTGGGGGTGCGCTACGAGCCAGAGGTCCGGGCTGAGTTGGTGCGGGATCTGCGGGAGTTCCTGAACAAGTACTCGGCGCTCACGGTGGGGGAGGTGACGCTCGGTCAGGCGCTCACGGAGCTGATCTCCCTCGTGAGGCGCTACCGGCTGAGGATGCCGCCGGTCTTCCCGCTCTTGACAAAGGCGCTGGTGACCGCAGAAGGGATCGCCCGCGCCATAGACCCCACGATCAACGTCTACGAGATCGCGCGTCCATACGCCCGGCGGCTCCTGCGCGAGCGCTTCGAGCCGCAGGCCGTCGCCGAGACCGCCCGCGAGCGGACCTACGAGTATGCCCGCTACGCCGAAGAGGTCCCGGAGCAGGTCCGCTTGCTCCTCTCCGAGCTCGTGGACGGAGAGCTAGAGGTACGGCTCAAGCACCAGGGGCTGGACGAGCTCGGCGGCGAGGTCGACGTTCTCGCCAACCGGCTCGTCTTCGCCGTGGTCACCGCGGCGCTCCTGCTCGGCTCCGCCATGCTCGGGGTCTTCGGACAGGGCGGTCCCCAGGTTCCCTACCTCGGGGTTCCCCTCTTGAGCTTCATCGGCTTCACCATTGCCGCGATCCTGGCCTCGATCCTGCTTCTCATAATCTTCCGCTCCGGGCGGTTGTAGGAGCCGGGCTTCCGGCCGTCGAACGGTGGATCGGCCGGTGTTACAATTTCTTGCATGGAACCGGTGCGGGCAGAGGAGCAAGAGCGGGTAGTCGCGGCGCCGGCCGTGACGATCTCCTCTCTCATAGATAAAGTCGTCACCTACACGGGCGATCACGAGGAGACCATCGCCGAGGCGTACAACGTCGCGCACGCGGCCCATCGCGGGCAGACGCGCAAGAGCGGCGAGCCGTTCATCTATCACCCTCTCGCCACGGCTCACATACTCGCCGACCTGCGGCTCGACCCGACCACCATCGCCGCCGCTCTCCTGCACGACGTGCTGGAGGATACGGGGACGACCAAGGAGGAACTGCGGGAGAGATTCGGAGACGAGATCGCCGAGATCGTGGACGGCGTCACCAAACTCAAGCGGCTCCCTTCGGAGAACCTTGAAGAGGCGCAGGCCGAGTCTTTGCGAAAGATGATCGTGGCGATGAGCCGGGACGTGCGTGTGATCATCATCAAGCTCGCCGACCGGCTGCACAACATGCGAACCCTCGCCTACCTCAAGCGCGAGACGCAGCTCAGAAAGGCTACGGAGACCCTGGAGATCTACGCTCCACTCGCTCACCGGCTCGGCATCTACTCTCTCAAGTGGGAGCTTGAGGATCTCTCGTTCGCCACCCTCCACCCGCGCCGCTACGAGGAGATAAAGCGGCTCGTGGCCGCCCGGCGCGGCGACCGGGAGGCGTTCATCAACGGGCGGGCGGCGGAGCTTTTGCGGCATCTGCGTGAGGCCGGGATAGAGGCCGAGGTGCGCGGGCGGGTCAAGCACTTCTACTCCATCTACAACAAGATGGTCCGGCGCAACAAGGAGTTCAACGAGATCTACGACCTCGCGGGGCTGCGGGTCATCGTGGACTCGGTTAGGGACTGCTACGGGGCCCTGGGGGTCATACACTCCATCTGGAAGCCGATCCCCGGTCGCTTTAAGGACTACATCGCGATGCCCAAGTTCAATATGTACCAGTCGCTGCACACGACGGTCATGTCCGACGAGGGGAAGCTGCTGGAGATCCAGATTCGCACGCACGAGATGGACCGCACCGCCGAGTACGGCATCGCTGCGCACTGGATGTACAAGGAGGGCAGGCGCGGCGACGGCGCCGATCGGCTGACCTGGCTCAAGAGCATGCTGGAGTGGCAGAAGGAGACGACCGACGCCACCGAGTTTATGGAGTCCCTCAAGGGCGAGCTGGT
>JBFLXF010000535.1:0-2529 GCA_040757515.1 Actinomycetota bacterium | reverse complement strand
CGCGCTCTCGCGCTACGGCCGGACGAAGCTCGGGCCGGAGCATGCAGAGCCTGAGTTCAGCACCTTCTCCTGGGCTGCGATGCTCTTCGCTGCGGGCATCGGCACCGACGTTATGTTCTTCGCCGTCGCCGAGCCCGTAACCCAGTACATGAGCCCGCCCGTGGGCGAGGGCGAGACGCTTCAGGCCGCGAGAGAGGCCACCGTCTGGACGCTCTTCCACTACGGCGTCACAGGGTGGGGGATGTACGCTCTGATGGGGATAGCTCTGGCGTACTTCGCCTACCGGATGAACCTTCCTTTGAGCATCCGCTCGGCGCTGTATCCCATCTTCGGGGCCAGGATCTATGGGCCTCTGGGACACGTTGTAGACCTCGCGGCGGTGCTGGGCACCATCTTCGGCATCGCTACCTCGCTCGGGATCGGGGTGGTCTTCCTCAACTACGGGCTGAACGTCCTCTTCGATATCCCCGAGGGCCTGCCCGCCCAGGTGGGACTGGTGGTGCTCGCCGTTACGATGGCGACGCTCTCGGCGGTGAGCGGTGTGGATCGGGGCATCCGGCGGCTCTCGGAGCTGAACGTCTGGCTCACGCTCGGGCTTGCGGCCTTTATCCTCGTGACCGGCCAGACGGTCTTCCTGCTGAACGCGTTCGTGCTGAACATCGGCGACTATGTGAGCAGCTTCCCGGAGCTCACCATGCAGACGTTCGCCTTCGAGCGGCCTACGGAGTGGCTCAACGGCTGGACGCTCTTTTTCTGGGCGTGGTGGATCGCCTGGGCCTCCTTTGTCGGGCTGTTCCTGGCGCGCATCTCGCGCGGACGTACGATCCGGCAGTTCGTCGCGGGTACCCTCATCATCCCGTTCCTGTACATCGTGATGTGGGTCTCTATCTTTGGCAACACCGCGATAGCGCTGGTCAGAGACGGCAATGAGGGATTTGCACGGGCGGCGATGAATCAACCGGAGCAGGGCTTCTACACCCTGTTGCAGCAGTACCCCGCCTTCCCGGTGGTCGCCTCGATCGCCACGTTCGCGGGTCTCTTGTTCTACGTTACCTCCGCGGACTCGGGGGCCCTGGTGATGGGCAACCTTACCTCCTACCGCAAGACGCCGCGGGATGACGCCTCCAGCCCGGTTAGAATCTTCTGGGCCGTCGCCACGGGTCTTCTTACCCTGGCGATGCTGATCGTCGGCGGGATAACGGCTTTGCAGAACGCTACGATCATCATGGGGCTGCCCTTCGCGTTCGTGATGGTCTTGCTGATGCTCGGGCTGTACAGGGCGCTGCGGGTGGAGGCGCACCGCGAGGACAGCCGCCGCTACAGCCTTCCCGCGCGGTTCTCCGGACGCAGCACCAGCCCCGACGGCGACCGGACGGCCGCGCTGAACTGGCGCCAGCGGCTCAGGCGCTCCATGAGTTTCCCGGACTACGAGAAGGCTACCGCGTTTCTCTCCGAGGTCGCGTTGCCGGCCCTCAATGAGGTCGGCGAAGAGCTGCGCGGGCACGGCATCGAGGCTGAGGTGCGCGATGGCGTGGACGGCTCGGGTAGCCCTTATGTCGAGCTTATGGCCGATCTCGACGAGGAGTCGCCGTTTCTGTATAGGATCGAGCCGCGGGAGGCCCGGATGCCCGTCTATGGTGACCGTTCGCTGCGCGACAGCGACATCTACTACCGGCTCGACGTCCACCTGCTCGAGGGTGGTCAGGGCTACGACGTGATGGGCTACACCCACAGCCAGCTCATAGATGACGTCCTCGATCACTACGAGCAGCACGTCGAGTTTATACGGCTCAACTCGTCGAGCGTGCGGCAGGCCGCCCGGTAGGGAGACGCCGTGCGAGAGATGACCGCAGAGGAATGCCGCCGCTTCCTGCTGGAGCGATCTCGCACGGCGAAGCTGGCGACGGTCCGTGAGGATGGGCGTCCGCACGTTGCGCCGGTCTGGTTTGATCTGGACGGCGAGACGGTAGTCTTTACGACCTGGCACACCACCGTCAAGGCGAAGAACATGCGCCGGGACGCGCGGGTCAGCCTGTGCGTGGACGACGAAGAGCCGCCATTCTCGTTTGTCCTGATTGAAGGGCGGGCGACGCTCTCGCCGAACGATCCGGACCTTCTGCTCTGGGCAACGAGGATAGCCGGGCGCTACATGGGCGAGGAGAGGGCTATGGAGTACGGGCGGCGCAACGCCGTTGAGGGTGAGCTGCTCGTGCGCGTGAGACCGGAGAGGGTGGTGGCGCGGGCCGCAATCGCCGACTGACCCCCGAGCTGTCGGCGTGTGCTGGTTCACGTGGCATCTTTAAGCCGAGCGGCCCTTGCTGTAGGGTCTGTCACCTGTAGCGGCTTTGCGAGCGAGACGATGGAAGGGGAGAACATCGTTATGCGGGGCGCGCCCACAGGCTTTGTGGCGAGGCTGATCGAGTCGGAGCCTGCGGAGTTGGTCGCGCCGCTCGCGTTTGTGGCGGGCGGGCTGCTTCTCGGGCTACTGTTCGAGAAGATCGTGCTCAAGAAGGTCAAGAGCGCCGTCCA
>JBFLXF010000534.1:0-2529 GCA_040757515.1 Actinomycetota bacterium | reverse complement strand
CATGTTACGGTTCCGTTACGCATCGGAAACACTTCGGTTACACCCGTAGCCGCCGGAGCCCTCCCGAGCCGCAGAAGACTATACCTCTATCTGAGGTTAATGGCAGCGTGATGCAGAGAGCGGGGCTTTTGCGGGCTATTTTTCATGAGACGCGGACGGAGACGGTATGGTATCCGGTAGCGCCGGAAGGATGTGGCGGAGACTCATCGGCGGTCTGGGTGTTGCCCTCGCCGTCGGTAGCGCGGACCTTGAGGGTGTACTCGCCGGGTGTAGCGTTCCAGTCGTAGACGTACTGACGCCAGGTATCTACGTCGAGTTGCCGGGCGAGACGCGCCGGGTTCCAGCTCTCCCCGCCGTCGGTGGAGACTTCGACTCCGGAGATGCCGCGATGAGGCGCCCAGGCGACGCCCCCTATGGGGACCTTGCCGGCGGGGAGGATCTGGCCGTCGCTGATGGTATCTATGCGGGACTGGGTCTTGATGGGGCCTCTTTTGGACCAGGAGCGCTGGATCCAGTACGCGTCGAAGTCCCAGCCCTTCAGTTCCAACTCGGCGAGCCACTTCGTCGCCGAGACGTAGCCGTAGAGTCCGGGGACGACCAGGCGCACCGGGTAGCCGTGCTTGAGCGGCAGCTCGGAGCCGTTGAGGCCGAAGGCGAGCAGAGCTTCGCGGCCGTCGAGGGCCAGTTCCGTCTTGAAGCCCGAGGTCCAGCCGTCCATGCTGCGGCCCACGAGTTGCCCTCCTCCGCGCGGGATACTGCCGCGGGAGACGCCCGCCTCGGCGAGCACGTCCGAGAGCAGCACGCCCGTCCAGCGGCCGTTGGAGACGAGGTCGCCGCCCACCTCGTTCGAGACGCATGCCAGGGTGATATCCGCCTCGCGGGTTGGCATCGAGAGGAGGTCTCTGTAGGAGACCTCGATAGGGTTCGCTACCGCGCCCTTCACCGAGAGACGCCACTCGCTGGCGTCTATGCGCGGCGAGGAGAGGGCCGTGTCTATCAGGTAGAAGTCCTCTGCGGGCGTGATCAGGGCCGGCATACCCGGAATGTCTAGGGAGGCGTCCTTCGGAGGCGGCGAGAGCACCTTGTGCCGCGGCGCCTTCTCCACCCCTTCGCGGCCCGATCTCTTCGGCTCTGCGGGGAGTCTGAGCGGTTTCGGCGCGGACACCGCCCCGGAGGAGCCGCCGGCCAGCAGGCGGCCCACGCCCGCAGCCGCCAGCCCGGCGATCGCCGCAGCCCCGCTCACCGCTATAAAACCGCTCCGGTTCACCGAGATACCGCTTCCGGAATGCGCTCCCCGCGAGCGCACAACCGGAGAGCGCGGGGCCTCCGGCCCGTCCGGCGCGGGCTCCCCTGCCGCCTCCCTCAGCCCCGCGAACCTCAGCAGCGCCTCAGAGACGCCGGCACCGAGGATGAGGGCGCCGACGATGGTCGCGATCGTGGGGATAGGAGACACAGACGGCCCGGCGAAGCAGGCGGCCAGGGCTATCACCCCGAGGATCACCGTTCCGAAGAGGGCGAGACTGGGGTGGCGTACCGCGAGCGTTCCGAGCAACGCCGCGAACAGGAGCGTAAGGACGATGGTCCCAGAGATCAGGATCGGTATGTCCGCGCTGCCCAGGAGCTCTATACCCGCCGTCACGATCTCGCCTGGCGTGTACTCGACGACGCCTTGGGCGACCGAGACAAGCACCGACGGGACGAGCCCGTAGAGACCATGCACCAGTTCCGTAACCCCGAGCGCCACAACCATCCCGGCGGCTCCCGCTATACCGGCCTTCGTATCCCTGAAGCTCAAGACGAAACCTCCGAATGGCAGCGCCAGATCGCGAGCAGATCCTATCCCGAACTACGAACCCGCGGCACCGCCCGGATCACCACGCCTTGACACGCCCGTGCTTGCAGGCTACAAAACGCCTGTCAAAGGCGATGACGGGAACGAGTAGGGCCGCACCACCTCGCGGGAGCGAGCCGGGGATGGTGCAAGCCCGGCGCGAGGCGCGGTCCGAAGATCCTCCCCGAGCCGCCGGCCGAAAGCGGAAGGTCGGAGCCACCTAGACGTTTAGTAGGACCGGCCGGGAGCGCCCGTTACAGCGCGAGGACGTAGCCAGCGTCCGCAGAGGGGTCCGTGGCCGCGAGGCCGCGGGCAAGCGGGGTGGTACCGCGAGAGCTTGACCGGAGGCTCCCGTCCCCGCGGTGGAGTGGAGGCGTCGCTCCCACCGCAGGGCGGGAGCTTTGCGTTGGAGGCGCAGGAGAGATGGCGTTCGAGAAAGTCAGCCCGCAGGTACGGTTCCCCGAGCTCGAGGAGGAGGTGCTCGCCCTCTGGGAGAGGCGGGAGACCTTCCGCAAGTCCGTCGAGAGCAGGCCGGAGGATAAGCCCTTCGTCTTCTACGAGGGACCACCGACCGCCAACGGCCGCCCCGGCTTCCACCACGCCCTCTCGCGGGCTTTCAAAGACCTGATCCCGCGCTACAAGACCATGTGCGGCTACCGCGTCGAGCGCAAGGGCGGCTGGGACACCCACGGGCTGCC
>JBFLXF010000533.1:0-2537 GCA_040757515.1 Actinomycetota bacterium | reverse complement strand
TGGGGTTGGACATCTTCCTGCTGGCCGTGGCTGCGGTCGTCATAGGCGGCGCCTCGGTGACCGGCGGGAGCGGCTCGGTGATCGGAACATTGTTCGGCGTACTTTTCGTGAGCTTCTTGCGCAACGGGCTCGTGTTGCTCGGTATACCCAGCCTGTGGGAGCAGGCCGCCCTCGGGCTGTTCATCGTCCTCAGCGTGGTGGTGGACCAAGTCGTGAACAGGCGCCGCACGGCGCGTCGTACGCGGGTTGTCGGAGAGGAGGCCCTCAGTGAAGCTTGATCTTGCGTCCGTAATCCGAGGTCGCCTAACCTTCCTGATCATGACAAACGCGGCCGTCTTCGTGCTGCTCTCTTTCCTCTCACCCTACTTCTTGGACTTCTACAGCCTCCTCGACATGACCAGGTTCGGCGCGGTCCTTGGCCTCCTCGCGCTGGGACAAACCCTGGTGTTCGTCTCCGGAGGCGGAGGAATAGACCTCTCAGTGGGCTCCATGCTGAGCCTATCGGGCGTCTTCTTAGGCGTCCTCGTCGTCGTCGCCGGGGTGCCGGTGCCGCTGGCCGTCGTGGCGACTCTCGCCTTCGGGCTGGCGCTCGGCACGCTCAACGGGGTGCTCGTCGCCCTCGTGGGGATGCCTCCGTTCATCGCGACGCTCAGCACCCTCTACGCCTACGGTAGCCTGGCGCTGGTCTGGACCGACGGAGCGCCGATCGACGGCTTCCCCGAAGGGTTCGGGGTTTTGGGCCAGGGCACCGTAGCCAGCGTGCCCAATCAGGTGCTGCTGGTGTTGCTACCGGCCGCTTTGGTGCTCGGCTACGTTGTCAGCGGCACCGCCTTCGGCCGCGCCATCTTCTTCGTCGGCATCAACGACACGGCGGCCTACCTCTCGGGCATTAGCGTTACGAGGACGCGCATCGCGGTGTACGCCATCTCCGGGTTGCTTGCGGCGGCGGGGGCCATCATCACCACCTCGTGGCTCATGAGCGCCCGTCCCGATGCGGGATCCGGCGCCGAGCTGCAAGCGATCACCGTCGCGGTGCTGGGCGGCGCGGCCATAACGGGTGGCGAGGGCAGCCTCGCCGGCACGCTGCTCGCCGTCCTGCTCGTGACCATGATCGCCTTCGGCCTCGACCTTGCCGGGGTGAACGCCACCTGGCAACTGGGGGTGCTCGGACTGCTACTGGTCGTTACGACGCTGCTGAACCAATTCGTGCTGGCCCGGCCTTCGCGGGGAGCCGCGTGAGGCCCTTGCGCACCGACACTGGTTGGTCGCCGAAGTCCGCTCGGGAGCACCGGTGAAGAGCAAAGTCACTACGCTGGAAGGGGGAAACCGTTATGGCCAAAGTCTTTATAGTTGGCGAGTCATGGGTGACGAATCGCGTTCACCATAAGGGCTTCGACATCTTCACAGATGCCATGTTCGAGGTCGGCGTCACGTCCCTCAAGGAGGCGCTCGAAGCCGCCGGCCACGAAGTCGCCTGGATGCCCGCCCACGAGGTCCAGGAGGGTTTCCCCCTGTATCGCGAGGGCCTCGCCGGGGTCGACGTGCTGATACTGTCGGACATCGGCGCGAACAGTTTCCTGCTGCACCCGGACACGTGGCTCAGGGGGAAGCCGACGCCGAACCGCCTCAAGCTGATCCGCGATTGGACCCGTTCGGGTGGCGCGCTGGTCATGTGCGGCGGCTACTACTCCTTCGCCGGCATCGGCGCCGGGGCCTTCTATTACGGATCGCCCGTCGAGGAGGCGTTGCCGGTGAGCGTCTCCTCCTACGACGACAGGGTAGAGGTGCCGGAGGGTGCCGCCGTGGAGGTGCTCGAACCGAAGCACCCCGTCCTTGCCGGTATAGGCGGAGAATGGCCCGTGCTCCTGGGCTACAACCGGGTAGAGGCCGACCCGTCATCGACGGTGCTGGCTCGCGTCGGCGACGACCCCCTGCTCGTGATAGGGGAGTACGGCGACGGGCGCACGCTCGCCTGGGCCTCCGACATAGGACCCCATTGGTGTCCCGAGCCCTTCACCTCGTGGGAGGGGTACGCGAAGATGTGGCGGCAGGCGACGGAGTGGCTCGTAGGTTGACCGGCGACGTGGTAGCCCTCGGCTTACCGCGGAGACTTCGCGGCCGGCGCCGAACGGCTCCGTAGCCGACGAACGGCTACGTCATCACCCGGGCGCGTTGACAGCGCCAAGGCGGCGCGCCCTGCAACAGACACCGAAGGAGACCGGCATGTCCGACGTCTTCGTCGTAGGCTCCATAAACCGGGATTTCGTCCTGAAGGTCGAACGCCGCCCAAAGCCGGGCGAGACCGTGACGGACGCCGTGCTCTCCCTGCACGACGGCGGCAAGGGTGCCAACCAGGCCGCCGCGGCGGCCCTGCTGGGCGCGTCGGTCGCCATCCTGGGGCGCGTCGGCGATGACGGGCTCGGCGAGCCCCTGGTGGATTCCCTCTCTGAGAAGGGCGTAGACGTGGACCTCGTGCGTCGCGCCCCTGGCTACTCCACCGGCGCGGCCGTGATTACCCTCACCCCGGACGGGGAGAA
>JBFLXF010000532.1:0-2542 GCA_040757515.1 Actinomycetota bacterium | reverse complement strand
AGGCTTCCGGATAGAGGCGGCCCGGGCGGCGGCGCGGGAGCTGCTCGGCGCCGACGGGCTCACGGCGCTCATCGTCGCCAACAACCTCATGACCATAGGTGCCTTGAAGGCGCTCAGGGAGCGTGGGGCGCGGGTGCCCGGGGACATCGCGCTCGTCGCCGTGGACGATCCGTTCTGGGCCGAGCTCGTCGAGCCGCCGCTCACGGCGCTGGCGCAACCGGTGCGGCAGATGGCCGAGTCCGCAGTCGACCTGCTCTTCGAGAGGATCGGCAAGCGCAGGAAGCAGCGCAGGCGCGTCGTCTTCGACTTCGAGCTGAGGGTCAGGGGCTCCTGCGGGACGAAAACGGGAGGTGCGTAGTGGCGAAGGTCGGGATATTGACGTTCTCCGACGGCAGGGACTTTGTGCACGGGGACGTGGAGGGCTTCTGCCGGAAGGTCCAGGATCGGGTGGCGGGCGCGCTCGAAGAATCGGGCCACGAAGTCGTGCGCGCCCGCGAGGTCGTCTGGACCAACCGTCTCGCGGTCAACGAGGCCCGGCGCGTCGCCGACGCTAGGCCCGACCTCACGATCTTCAACATCCCCGTGTGGGCCTTCCCGCACTTCACCATGCTCGCCGCCGCACAGACGCCCGGGCCGCTGCTGCTCTTCTCCAACGTGGACCCGCAGTACCCCGGCATGGTCGGGATGCTCGCGGCGGCGGGTGCTCTCGACCAGGTCGGGCGCACCTACGGGCGCGCCTGGGGCGACGTCTCCGAGCCGCCGGTGCTCGCGAGGCTGGAGGCGCACGCGAGGGCCGCGAAGGCGGTGCAGGGCCTCCGCGGGAGCACCTTCGGGAGGATAGGCGGCAGGCCCATGGGCATGTACACCGCCGTCTCCAACCCCGACCAGTGGATGGAGAAGTTCGGGGTGGACGTCGAGGAGATCGACCAGTGGGAGCTGGTGCGCCGCTCCGAAGAGGTCGAGGGCGGCAAGGTCCGAAAGGCGCGCGAGTGGCTGGAGGAGCACGCCGCGGGGGTGCATTACGACGGCAGGCAGCTCACGCCGGAGCTGTTGGAGCGCCAGATCCGCTCCTACTACGCGATGCGCGAGCTCATAGAAGAGTGGAACCTCGACTTCTCCGGCATAAAGGCCCAGCCCGAGCTCACCACCCACTTCTGCACCATGGACGTAACCGAAGCGTTCCTCAACGACCCCTACGACTGGGACGGCGAGAAGGAGGTGCACGTCTGCGCCACCGAGGCCGACATGGACGCCGCCCTCACCATGCAGATCCTCAAGGGCCTAAGCGGCACGCCCGTGCTCTTCGCCGACGTCAGGCACTACCACACCGACCAGGACATCTGGGACCTCGTCAACTCCGGGCAGCACGCCACCTGGTTCGCCGAAAGAAGCGACGACCCCGCCGAGAACCTCCGCCGCGTCCACCTCTACCCGGAGGGCTTCTACTTCCCCGCAGGCGGGGCCAGCGTGCACCACCTGGCCGCGCCCGGCGAGTTCACCTTCGCCCGCCTGACGCGAAAGGGGGGACGCTACCGGATGCACGTGCTCAAAGGAGCCTTCGAGCGCTACGACGAGGCGACCAACGAGGCCCTGATGCGCCAGTCCACCTACGAGTGGCCGCACGCCTTCGCCCGGATGGAAGCACCGGCCGAGGAGATCCTCTCCCGCTACGGCTCGAACCACATCCACGCCATCCCCGGCGACCGGGTCGAGGAGCTGCGGATCGTCTGCGAGCTTCTCGACATAGACTACGACGGCTTCGGCTCCGCCGGTTCCGGGAGCGCCAGATGAGCGGCGAGCTGCTGCTTGGGGTGGACATAGGCACCTCATCCACGAAGGGAGTGCTCGCCCGGCCCGGCGGCGAGGTGGTGGCGACCGCCCAGCGGGAGCACGGTCTCAGCATGCCCAGGCCCGGCTGGGCCGAGCACGACCCGGAGAAAGTGTGGTGGGCCGACTTCGTCTCCGTCTGCCGCGAGCTGCTGGGGAAGGCAGATGGCCGCGTGGCCGCCGTCTGCGCGAGCGGCATCGGGGCGTGCCTCTTGCCCGCCGACGCCGGGGGCAATCCTTTGCGGCCCGCCATCCTCTACGGGATAGACACGCGGGCGGAGAGGGAGATCGAGGAGCTGAACGCCCGCTACGGCGAGGAGGAGCTGCTGCGTAGGTGCGGTTCGGTGCTGACCACCCAGGCCGTGGGCCCCAAGCTCCTGTGGCTCAGGCGCAACGAGCCCGATATCTGGGAGAGGACCGGGAAGTTCTTCATGGCGAACTCCTTCATCTCGTGGCGCCTGACCGGCGAGTACGTCCTCGACCATCACTCCGCCAGCCAGTGCGACCCGCTCTACGACGTGCGCGAGTTCCGCTGGATCGAGGAGTGGGCCGGGGAGATAGCGCCGGGCCTGCCGCTGCCGCGCCTCCTGTGGCCCGCCGAGGTCGTCGGCGAGGTCACGCCGGAGGCCGCAGAAGAGACCGGCATCCCGGCCGGCACACCGGTCGCCGCCGGCACGATAGACGCCTGGAGCGAGGGCGCGAGCGTCGGGGTGCA
>JBFLXF010000531.1:0-2542 GCA_040757515.1 Actinomycetota bacterium | reverse complement strand
CGCGGCAAGCCGGCCGCAACGACCTGAACGTCACCACGATAGACCTGGGCACGACCGTCGCGATAGAGCTCGCCTCCGGGGGGATGATCAAGGGTATAGGCGCCCAGCGGCCCTACGACCAGGGCGTCACCGAGGCCAACCTCGCCGGGTACGCGCTCCTGGACAAGGAGGCTCCGCCCTACGTGGCGGTCCCCGTCCTGCCCGTGACCCAGGAGAACGTGCTGGAAGCCTGGCGGGAGGCGTACAGCCAGCAGCCGCCGGAGCAGGTCAGGGAAGCCGCCGCCGAGTAGTAGACCGGCGGCGAGGGGGCGGCGGGCAGGTAACCGTTCGCCGCCCCCGCAGACATCACCAAACAGAGGACATAGCAGTGACGGAACGTCAAGAAGAACTGGCGGTAGAGCTCAAGGGGATCGTCAAGTCGTTCGGCGGCAACGCCGTGTTGCACGGCGTGGATTTCGAGCTCCGTAAGGGCGAGGTCCACGCGCTGATGGGCGGCAACGGCGCCGGCAAGTCGACGCTGATGAAGATCCTGGAGGGCGTCCACGCGCCGGACGCGGGAGAGGTAAGGGTGAACGGCGAGCCGGTCGAGATCCGCTCGCCCCAGGAGGCGCAGGAGAAGGGGGTCGCGATGATCTTCCAGGAGTTCAGCCTGATCCCCACGCTAACCGTGGCGCAGAACATCTTTCTGAACAGCGAGCCACGAGGCAAGGGGGGGCTCCTGGACGACCGCGAGAGCAGGCGCCGCACCCGCGAGCTGTTCGCCGAGATGGGCGAGGACGTAAACCCCGACGCCATCGTGGGCAACCTGCCCACCGGCTACTGGCAGCTCACCGAGATCGCCAAGGCGCTCTCTCGAGAGGCCCAGGTCCTCATCATGGACGAGCCGACCTCCTCGCTCACCAGGACCGAGACGGAGGCGCTGTTCTCCCTCATAAGGAAGCTCAAGGAGAGCGGCATCTCCATCGTCTACATCTCCCACCGCATGGAGGAGGTGTTCCAGATCGCCGACCGGGTGACGGTGCTGCGCAACGGCCGTAACGTCATCACGGACGACGTCGCCAACCTGACGCTGGAGGAGGTCATAGACCACATCGTCGGCGAGAAGATGGAGGCGGCCTTCGAGTGGCACGAGCGGAAGGTGGACCGAACCGGAACTCCCCTGCTGGAGGTAAAGAACCTCACCGCCGCCGGTCGCTTCCGGGACGTGAGCTTCCGCCTGTATCCGGGGGAGATCCTCGGTCTCGCCGGTCTCATGGGGAGCGGCAGGACCGAGATAGCCCGCGCCCTGTTCGGGATAGACAGGGTGGATAGCGGCGAGATCCTGGTGCGCGGCCGTCCCGTGAGCATCCGCGGCGTCCAGGACGCGATGGACGCGGGGATCTCCCTGATCCCCGAGGATCGCCGCCTGCAGGGGCTCGTCCTGGACCACTCACTCAAGGACAACCTGCTCCTGCCGTTGCTGCGGAGGCTGCAGCGCGGCGGGATGGTGGACGACCGGCGCGGGAAGCAGACGGCGGAGACGTTCGTCGACAGGCTGAGGATCAAGGTCAACTCCGTCTTCGAGCCCATCTGGTTGCTATCCGGCGGGAACCAGCAGAAGGTGGTCATCGCCAAGTGGCTGGCGGCCGAGCCGGAGGTGCTCATCATGGACGAGCCGACGGCCGGGGTCGACATAGCGGCGAAGACGGAGATCCTGGACATCGCCCGCAACCTGGCCGACTCTGGCAAGGGGGTGATCGTCATCTCTTCGGAACTCGTCGAGCTCCTCGCCGTGAGCGACCGGATACTGGTCCTCCAGGAGGGCACCGTGAAGCAAGAGATGGACCGTCGAGAAGTGAAGTCCGAGGAGGAGTTGCACCATGCTGTCCAGGTTGCTTAAGCGCAATACCGGTACCCAGCCGGCCGCGGGTGCCGTCGGTCAACCGGCCGGGCGCGGCTTGTCGTTCGACTGGCGTCAGTACGTAGTCTTCATCGCCTTCGTGGTGGTCTTCGTCCTCTTCGGCGCCACGCTCTACGACTCCGGCTTTCTGAGCCCGAACAACCTGCTCAACATCGTCCGGCAGAGCGCGATCATCGCCATCATGGCGGTGGCCATGACCTTCGTCATCTCGGCGGCCGAGATAGACCTCTCCGTCGGGTCCGTGGCGGGGCTGGCGTCCGTACTGAGCGCCCTGGCCGTTTCCGAGTACGGGCTCGTCGCGGGGATAGCTGCGGGCCTCCTGACTGGCCTCGTAGTGGGCTCGATCAACGGCGTGCTCGTCGCCGCCATTCGCATTCCGTCGTTCCTCGTCACGCTGGGTATGCTAGGCATAGCGGTGGGTACGGCGAGGTGGATCACGGACTCCGCTCCTGTCCCGATACTGGACGACGCCTTCAACAACATCTTCGGCTCGGGCCAGATCGGCCCCATCCCGTCCCTGCTGATCTGGATGGCCCTGATCTTCGTGGCGGGCCACTTCATCCTGCGCAAGACCGCCTTCGGACGGCGGGTGCTCGCCACGGGCGGCAACGAGTCGGCTGCCCGGTTCAGCGGGGTGAACAC
>JBFLXF010000530.1:0-2544 GCA_040757515.1 Actinomycetota bacterium | reverse complement strand
GCCGTCTCCGGCGGCGATCCTGCGGAGCAAGCTGCCACGACGGTCTCGAGAGCGGACGATACCGGCTCCGCGAGCGTCGAGCACGCACGCCGCGACCGTCACGGGCACGGAGATTACGATCCGTCGTCGGTGTTCTCCCGGGTCTCGGAGGAAGACGGGCCGCCGGTCTTCCACCGTCCGGGATCTGCGATCGGGACTCCTGCGGTGGCCGGTAGGGCTTCGGGGCCGGTCTGCGGCGACCTGAAGAACTTCCCGAGGAGCAGCAGGATCGTCTTCCCGGTAGAACGCGAGCACTTCTCCTCCTACGAGGACACCTGGGGCGCATCGCGACCGCAGGGCGGACACGAGGGCACCGACCTCATGGTCCCGGCCGGCACGCCGCTGTTCGCGGTCACGGACGGCACCCTCGTGCCGGTCTCGGGTGCGAACGGCAACGGCTGGAACACTCTTGGCGGCTACACGGTGATGCTGGAGGCCGCCTACGATATCGGGCCGGTTAAGGAGGGCGACCTCTTCTACTACGCTCACCTGGACCGGCCGGGTCCCCTCCCCATAGGAAGGAAGGTGCGGGCCGGGCAACTGGTCGGCTACGCGGGGGACACGGGCCAGGGGCCGGAGGGCACGCGCGGCCTCTTCCCGCCACACCTGCACCTCGGCTGGTACGACACCACCGGCGCCCGCACCGAGCTAGCCTCCGGCGCCATGAACCCGTTCCCGCTGCTGGAGTGGATCAAGGCCAACGGCGGCGCCGTGCGCGGCGGCTCCGTCGCCCGCTACTGCCAGGCTCCTCAGACCGGCATCCCCACACCCTCCACCGGCCAGAGCTACTGGCCGTTCCCGACCAACCCCGGCATGCGCCCGGACATGGACACCGGCTCTACGTCCCCGAAGCCCAGCCCGGTCGTCGAAGAGGCACCCCGTTCCGCCGAACGCGAGCCGCGCGAGGACAGAGAACCCGCCGCAGACAGACCTTCCTCGCACTCGGACGTGGTCGAGGAGACGACGGTCCGGGAGGACGTGCGCGTGCCCGGCGACGGCAGGACGGAGCCGCAGGCGCCGCCGCGAGGCGATATGAAGCTTCCCGTCGAGCCGGACGCGGTCGCCTTGCCTCCCGACGTTGCTGCCGGAGGAGGCTGGCGGCAGAAGGTGCGCCGCACGATAGAACGCGTGCGCGACACGATCTCCGGCCGGGAGCTGCGGAGCAGGCCGGAGGCCGGGGGCGGCCATTCCGAAGTGTTCTCCGGAGCGAGGGAGGAGCGGCCCGGGACGGACAAGACTCGCCCGGAGAGACCGGGCTGCAAGCCCCTCAGGGCCGAGCAGCAGAGAGAAGATGCCCGCTGCCGCGACAGGCGGTCCGACGAACATACCGTCACCGGCGAGGATGCGCAGTCTCCCGGTTCCGGCGGCGAGACGACAGCGCCGGAGAAGACCACTCTCGAAACCACATCCCCCGAAGCCACCTCCGGCGCCGGAGAGAATAGCGCTCCGGAGGAGCAAGAGCAGACGGTAGCTCCCGAGGAGACAACCGGAAGCTAGGATGCCCGCAGCGAAGCGAGGATGCGCTCGCGCTCCGCGCCCATGAGAACCGTGCTCCTTGCGCACGCGACGCAGGTGGCGTGCAGGCTCTCGGGATGATCCTTCCTGTAGAAGATGAAGGCCACCCGCTTCGGGACGCGGTAGATGATATGCTCCGTGCGGGCCGCGCACCGCTCGCAGCGGCGCTCCTCACGGGCCAGCTCCTTCGGGATGCGGCTCAGGCTCGGGATCCTATCCGCGCGGAAGATCCGGGTGCTCACGACGTTTGATTTCCCATTCTCGCCGGAATATACTCTGTGTCGGCACTCTCCAGTGGAGAGTGCCGAGTGCGGTAAGCCTCGGATAGTCTAACAAAGGAGGTCTGCAGGTGGCGCACAAGGAGTTGAAGTTCGATACGGATGCGCGCCGGGCGCTCGAGGCGGGGGTAAACAAGCTCGCCGACGCGGTCAAGGTGACGCTCGGACCGAAGGGCCAGTACGTGGTGCTGGACAAGAAGTTCGGCTCGCCGACGATCACCAACGACGGCGTGACGATTGCGCGCGAGATCGAGCTTGAGGACATCTTCGAGAACCAGGGCGCGCAGCTCGTCAAGGAGGTTGCGACCAAGACCAATGACATCGCCGGCGACGGCACGACGACGGCGACCGTGCTGGCGCAGATCATTGTGCGCGAGGGTCTCAAGAACGTCGCGGCGGGGGCCAATCCGGTCATCCTGAGGAGCGGCATCGAGAAGGCTGTGGAGAAGGCCGTGGAGGCGATTCAGGCCCAGTCCACCGAGATCTCCGACAAGAGCGACATAGCGCGCGTGGGGGCGATCTCGGCGCGCAGCGACGAGGTCGGCAACGTCATCGCCGAGGCGATAGACAAGGTCGGCAAGGACGGCGTGGTCAACGTCGAGGAGTCGCAGACCTTCGGGATGGACCTTGAGTTCACCGAGGGCATGCAGTTCGACAAGGGCTACCTGAGCCCCTACTTCGTGACCGATCAGGACCGCATGGAGGCGGTGCT
>JBFLXF010000529.1:0-2544 GCA_040757515.1 Actinomycetota bacterium | reverse complement strand
ATGAGGACGAAGATCGCGACGTAGAGCCCGAGGTCGGCGGTGCGGGTGTAGAGGAAGGCGCGGGTGGCGGCCTGCGGGACGCCTTCGCGCCCGTACCAGTACCCGATCAGGAGGTAGCTACTGAGACCGATCAGTTCCCACGCGGCGAGCAGCAGCACCCAGTCGCCGGCGAGCACGAGGATCTGCATCGCCGCCGCGAAGAACGACATCCCGGCGTAGAACCGGACCTTGTCGCGCTCCTGCTCCATGTAGCCGACCGCGTACACCATCACCAGGAAGCTCACGACCGCGACGACGACCGAGAGCAGGGCGGTCAGGGGCTCGGCGACCAGCCGCAGCGGGAACCCGGGCAGCCCCGGAAGCTCCGTTGTGAGGCGCGTTCCGCCCGCGACGCGCACGAGCGTAGAGACGGCCCCGCCGAGCCCGGCGACGACGCCGAGCAGGGCCAGCGCCGCCGGGAAGCGCCTGAGGAGCAGGATCAGGGCGGAGGCCATGAGCGGTCCGAGGATGGCGAGGGAGGCGAGGATCATCCCTTCAGCTCCTGCGCCTCTTCCATCTCGACCGAGCCCTTGGCGCGGAAGCGGCCGGTGGCGACGCCGAAGCCGACGGCCATCTCCAGCGCCATCACGGTCATCACGATCAGGACGAACATCTGCCCCGAGTAGGTCTCGGGGTGGAGGAAGCGCCAGAAGGCGACCAGGTTCACCATCGCCGCGCCGAGCATCAGCTCGACGCCCATCATGATCATCACCAGGTTCGTCTGGCTCAGGGCGCCGTAGAGGCCGATCCCGAAGAGAGCGGCGCCGACGACGAGGGCGACGGCGAGCGTCATCGCTGCCTCCTCCCTTCTATCGCGACGGCGGTGGCGGCGATCATGGCGGTCAGGATCGTCACCCCGGCGGTCTCGAAGATGAGCATCGAGCGCTCCATGATCTCGATGCCGAGCAACCGCGTCTGCTCTACCGGCCCCGTTACAGTACCCGTCGGGGTCCAGTCGACCAGCAGGGCGACGCCCACGGCCGCTAAAGTTCCCAGGACGCCGGCGGCGATGGACGCCCTCTTCTGGTGCGACATATCCATCTCCCCGAGGCCGCCGGGGTCCATCATGTACATGACCATGAAGATCGCCATGATCGCCATCTCGGTCGCCATCATCATGATCTGCAACACCCCGAGGAACTCGGCCTGCATCGCGAGGAACATCCCGCCGATGGCCGCCTGCGAGAAGAGCAGCGCCAGCGCCGAGCGCACCATCGAGGACGTCCTGAAGACCACGACCCCGAACCAGATCGCCGCGAGCCCGAAGAAGCTTATGAAGAGAGCCTGAACGACCATCACACCACCAGGAGAAGTACGCCCACATAGAAGATGTTGAACAGCGCGAGCGGGATGCCGAGCTTCCAGCACCACGCCAGGAAATCCGCCTCGCGCAGCCGGGGCAGGTACCGCCCGGCGAGCAGCATGGCGGCGGCCACCGCGAGGGCCTTCAGCGCCGTCCACGCCCACGGAGGCAGCACGGGGCCGAGCCAGCCGCCGAGGTAGAAGACCGTCACCGCCGCGGCGAGCGTGACCACGAGCACCGCCCGGGCGAGGCGCATGACCGCGAGCCGCCAGCCCGTGTACTCTGCCATCACCCCGCCCGCAAGCTCCCCCGGCGCGTCGGGCAGATCCAGCGGCGGCAGGAAGCAGACCGCCATCGCCGCGAGCAGGAAGAGCGCGAACCCGAGCGGCTGGTAGACGGCGTTCCACAAGGGGGCCTGCGAGGTCACCACCTCGGTGGTCACGAGCGACTCGGCGCGCATGGCGACCGCCGTTATGGGCATGACGATGAGCATGGAGTAGGCGACTAGCTGGCCAAGGAAGCGCCAGCCCCCGACCATCGCGTAGGCGGCGTTCGGGCCCCAGCCGGCCATGAGGAGCGCGACCATGACGTAGGCGAGGGCGGCGTTCACGAAGAGCGCGCCCGTGGCGAGGTCTGCCACGACGAGGCCCGGCGCCAGCGGGAGCACCGCGGCGGCCAGCACGGCCGAGACGAGCAGGAGCGGCGGGGCGACCTCGAAGAAGATCCGGTCGGGCTTTCTCGGAACGATGGACTCTCTCCCGAGCATCGCGGCGCCGGAGTGCAGGGGCCCGGCGATCCGGAACTGCCCCGTAGAGACCCACCCCTCCAGCACGGCGACCAGGTAGGCACCGACGAGCAGCGCGAGGACTATCAGGAGCGTGGTCACCGGGTGACCTCCCAGGGGCTCAGGTCGAGCGAGGCGATCCCGACCAAGGCGTCGGCCAGCTCCCGCTGCTCGGAGACGGGCTTGATGAGTCCCAGGTGTAGCGTCGAAGGGGTGTCGAGGTCGAAGGCGACCGCCGTGCCCTCGTCCAGGATCAGGCTCAGCCTCGCCGCCCCGCGCGGCGTCTCCACGGTCGCGGTCCCCGTGCCCGAACGGCGGCCGCCGAGGGCAACCCTCGGAACCGAGACGGAGCCCGCCTTCCCGATCAGGTCGAGGCTCTGTCCCACCTCCGCGAGCCGCACCCGCAGGCGGGAGAGGG
>JBFLXF010000528.1:0-2546 GCA_040757515.1 Actinomycetota bacterium | reverse complement strand
GGGTACGACTTCTGCGACCGCGACCCCGAGAGGCATGGACGTAGAGTTAGAGTTACAGTTGCCGCCGGAACCTGGCTCGGTCTCGCTCGCCAGGCGCAGGATCGCCGAAAGTCTCGACGGCGCTTTAGAGCCGGAGAGGCTGGAGGACCTGATCCTGATCGTCAGCGAGCTTCTGACCAACAGTGTGCTCCACGCAGGTCTCTCGACGGGGGATCTCGTCCGGGTCTCTCTGGCGGTGCGCGGCGGGACGGTGCGGGGGGAGGTGCGCGATCCCGGCGGGGGCTTCGTGCCGCCGGAGGAGCCGGGGCCACGCGCCGATCTGGGTGGCGGCTGGGGCCTGCGGGTGGTGGACGGACTCTGCGACCGCTGGGGCGTGAACGGCGTAGGCGAGACGCGCGTCTGGTTCGAGCTTCGCTAGTGCGCTCTCCCGTTGCCGGTCGGCAGACACCGCGGCCCCGCGCACCTTCGGGAAGATAAAATATGAGCAGCCGGTGGCGCGGTTCCGGCCGGTGCCTGCACGTTCTCCTCACGCATGTAAGAGGATTGCCGGAAGTTAGAGACCCGGCTCTGGGATGAGGAATTCGCAGATCGGGATGCAGGACGAGCAGAGAGCCAGCGGAGGTGTCCATGGCGCGGAGCGTCGAGCTTGAGAGCCCGAAGGAATCCGGCTACGCAATCTCTCGCGGAGGCGGGACGAGGGTGCGGCTCCTGGTCCGGCTGGGCAGCGAGATCTGCACCAAGTCCTCGCGCACCCGCTACCGGTTTATCGGGATTCTGGTACGGAACATGCGCCGGGCCTTGCGTTCTGCGGGCTTGCGGGGCAGGATACGGCCCGGGCGTAGCCGCGTCCTGGTGGATACGGAGACGCCCGTTGCGGTCAGGAACACTCTGGTGCGCGTGTTTGGCGTACGCTCCGTCGCCGGGGTGGTCGAGATCCCCTTCGAGTCACTGGAGGAGCTGGTCGGCAGGGCGTGTCGGTTGTTTCGGGACCGGGTCGCGGGCAGGACCTTTGCGGTAAGAACCCGCCGCCGCAGGCAGAGCCCGTTCACGTCGCAGGATCTGGACCGGGAGCTGGGGGCTGCGCTGCTGCCGTTCTCCGCGGGGGTAGACCTCGATGCGCCCGAGGTCGAGGTTCAGGTGGAGGTCTTCGACGGATATGCCTTCGCCGTCATGGACGAGGCCTCCGGATCGGACGGGCTTCCCCTCGGCACCGGCGGGAGGGTGGTGGCCCTGTTCTCCGGCGGATTCGACTCCCCGGTGGCGACCTGGCAGACCATGCGCCGGGGTGCCTATCCCGAACTTCTGTTGTGCGACCTGGGCGGGTACGGGCAACCGGACCAGACGCTGAGCGTGGCCCGAGAGCTGGCTCTGAGGTGGGCGCCGGGCCACAATATCCGGGCTCACGTGGTGGATCTTGCGCCTGTGGTCTCCGCGCTCGGCAGACGGGTCGATCCGCGCCTGCGCCAGATTTTGCTCAAGCGGGTTATGTACCGGGCCGGTTCTTTCCTGGCGCAGGAGGTGGGAGCCGAAGCGCTGCTCACCGGAGAGTCGCTGAGCCAGGTGTCCACGCAGACTCTGCGGAACCTGGCCGTGGCCGAACGCGCCGCCGACCTGCCCATCCTGCGACCGCTCATCGGCACCGGCAAAGAGGAGGTCATCGGGCTCGCCAGGCGCATCGGAACCTACGACGCCTCTGCCACCGTAAGAGAACACTGCTCCATAGCCGCGGGGCCGGTGGAGACCTGGGCCGAGCCTGATGAGGTGCTGACCGCCGAGGGCGAGCTGGCGTACGAAGTGGACGAAGCCTGGATTCGCCGGGCCGTAGAGCGCCGCCGGATAGTCCAACTGAGGAGCTGGGTTCCGCAGAAGAGCGGGACGCCCTCTCACGTGGTCGAACACGTTCCCGAAGGTGCGGTTGTCGTGGACGTTCGCGAGCCCGGAGAAGGACCGCAGGTGGGGGATCTGCGCCTGCCTTTCTCCCGGGCCATGGAGGCTCTGGACCGGCTGGACAAGTCCAGAACTTACCTCCTCGTGTGCGCTAGCGGCCAGCGCTCCGAGATCCTGGCTCGCCGGCTACTCGAGCGGGGCTACTCTGCCCGCAGCCTCTCGGGTGGCGTGAGCCGCCTTGCAGGAGGGTGAGCCCCGCTTCTTCCGGGATTTCGCGCTGCGCGCAACCCCGCGCGAGGGTAGAGCGCCTGCTCGCGCGCCGGAGACGGTGGCGATTCGTCGCCTCCGCTCTATAATGGCCCCTACGTTATGAAGACAGAAAGGGACCGCTAGATGAGCGTCGAGACTCCGTTCTTTGTGGCAGTGCGCCACGAGCTGGGCGGGGTGCCCGTGATCCGGGTCTCCGGAGAGGTCTGTATCCACACGGCCCCACGTCTCCGGAGCACTCTGCAAGATGCGATTCGCGAGACCGGATGGCGAGACGGCCGCGCCGCCGTCGTTGTGGATCTCGGCGGGGTGTCGTTTATGGATTCCACGGGGATCAGCGTGCTGTTGGGCGAGACGCGCGCCTTCCGGGAGGCGGGCGGCGAGCTGAGGCT
>JBFLXF010000527.1:0-2549 GCA_040757515.1 Actinomycetota bacterium | reverse complement strand
CCGCTTCTCCTCCAACACCTGGGGCCCCCTGCCGCCCCGCTCCTACTTCCGCTTCGACGAGGCGGCGATCGCCTCCGAGCGCGAGAGCCTGGAGATGCTAGGTCACCCGCTACCCGAGGAGGTCTCCACTTGAGCCTGAAGGGTTACACCGTCCCGCGCACCAGCACCGGGAAGGCGAGCCTCGTCCCGCCGCCGCCGTGGCACTACGTCGGCGACTTCCTCGTCGTGGACTACTGGGCCGACCCCGAGGCGGTGCGCGCCGTGCTGCCCGAGGGGCTCGATCCGCACCCCGACCCCGGAAGGTGCGCCGCCGTCTTCGCCGACTGGCAGTCGTGCTCCGAGGGCGGGGAGGAGCTCCTTGACCCGATTCGCTCCCACTACCGGGAGTTCTTCATCGTGGTGAACGCCCTCCTCGAGGGCGAGGAGGTGACCACCTGCCCGTTCATCTGGGTGGATCAGGACTTCGCGCTGGCGCGCGGCTGGATCCAGGGCTTCCCCAAGAAACTTGGCTCGATCTGGATGACCCGCACCTTCGGACTCGACGTCCCCGCCGACCCGGGCCTCAGGCCCGGCGGGCGCCACGGGGCGACCTGCTCCGCCCGCGGGCGCGCTATCGCCGAGATGACCCTCACCATCGAGGGCGAGAGCGCCGAAGGACCGCGCCACAACGCCCCGCCCATCGTCAACGTGCGTCACTTTCCGCGCCTGGCCGCCGGCCGCCACGACGACCCGCAGGTGCACGAGCTGGTGCGCGCCGTGAGCCGCGACCGCGCCGTCTCGAAGGTCTTCGCCGGGCCGGCTACCCTCACCCTGCACCCGGCCCCCGGCGAGGAGCACGACTCTTTAGCGCCCGTGAGGATAGACCGCGGCTACCGCTTCACCTTCGGCTACACCGTGGACGACCTGAAGACCGTGAAGGAGCTCGCATGAGAACGGCCACCGAGCGCGTCCGGGTGGCGGGCGTGGAGGTCTCCCCCGACCACTACATCGGGGGAGAGCGGGTCGCAAGCGAGAGGCGCTTCGAGGACATCTCCCCGATCACGAACGAGGTCATCGCCGAAATCTCGCGCGGCGGGGAGGAGGAGGTGGACGCGGCGGTGCGCGCCGCCCGCGACGCCTTCCCGGAGTGGGCCGCTCTCGGTCCCGCCGGCCGCGCCCCCTACCTGCACCGCCTCGCCGACCTCATAGACGCCAACGTCGAGAGGCTCGCCGCGGTCGAGTGCCTGGACATGGCGATGCTGCTGCGCTCTCTGCGGGCGCGCGTGATCCCGCGCGGGGCCCGCAACTACCGGGCCTACGCCGATCTCGCCGCCGCCTACGAGGAGCGCGACTGGCGCTCGCAGGGCACCTGGAACCGGGTGCAGCGGATGCCCGCCGGGCCGGCGGCGGTCATCACGCCCTGGAACGCCCCGTTCATGCTCTCTACCTGGAAGACCGCTCCGGCCTTGGCCGCCGGCTGCACGGTCGTTCTCAAGCCCGCCGAGTGGTCGCCGCTCTCCTGCTCGCTGCTCGCCGACCTCGCCTTCGAGGCCGGCTTCCCGCCCGGCGTCTTCAACGTCGTGCAGGGGATCGGGGAGGAGGCCGGGGCGGCGCTCGTGGCGCACCCTCTTCTGCGCCGCGTCTCGTTTACCGGCTCGCCGGAGACGGGGCGCCTGATCGGGGTGGCCGCCGCGAGGAACCTCGTGCCGTTCACCGCCGAGCTCGGCGGCAAGGGGCCGCTCCTCGTCTTCGAGGACGCCGACCTCGACGCCGCCGCCCGCAAGGCCGCCGGCCAGTACGACGACGCCGGGCAGGTCTGCCTCGCCGGGACGCGCCTGCTCGTGCAGGAGTCCGTGGCCGAGGAGTTCCTAAAGCGCTTCCACCGCCACGCCGACGAGCACGTCCTCGGCGACCCGCGCGACGAGCGCACCACCGTCTCGCCCCTCATCCACCCCGACCACCTCAGGCGCGTCGAGGGCTTCGTCGAGCGCGCCCGCGAGGAGGGGCACAAAGTATTGCGCGGCGGGCGGCGCTCGCCCGCGGGCCCGCTCTTCTACCAGCCCACCCTCATCGAGCCGCTCTCGAACGACGCCGAGATCGTCCAGCGCGAGGTCTTCGGGCCCGTGCTCACCTTCCAGACCTTCGCCGACGAGGAGGAGGCCGTCTCTTTAGCCAACTCCACCGAGTACGGCCTCTCCGGGGTGATCTACACTTCCTCGATGGGGCGCGCGGACCGCGTCGGGCGGGCGGTGCGCGCGGGCGTGGTGTGGGTCAACACCTTCCTGGTGCGCGACCTGACCGCCCCCTTCGGCGGATTGGGCATCTCCGGCATCGGGCGCGAGGGCGGAGACTACGCGCTGGACTTCTACTCCGACCTGAAGACCCTCCAGATCCTGGAGGGCAGCACCCGATGAACGATGGGACTCTCCTCGACGCCGTCGCCGCGGAGGCCGGCTGGATGGAGGACCTCCTCGCCCGCCTCGTCGAGGCCCCCACGATTCTCGGCGAGGAGGAGGCGGGGCAGCGGATCATGGAGGAGGCCCTCGCCGGCTGCGACCTGAAGGTCCGCA
>JBFLXF010000526.1:0-2553 GCA_040757515.1 Actinomycetota bacterium | reverse complement strand
GCAGCACGACCTCCAGCGGCTCCTCTCCCGAAGGGTTCTCCGCCTCTCCAATCTCTGCCAGCTCCGGATGGAGATCACGCACCTCCGGCGTCTCTCTCCCCGACTCCCGGCGCGCCGGAGTCCTGCGGCGCGGGGACCGTCTTTCGCGCCTGTTCCACCTGTCCCGGACGGCACGCCCCAGCGCGCTCGCCGCATCCGCGATCGCGCCGGATGTCACCCCCGTGAGCAGGGAGAGACCGAGCAAATACAGAACCGCGAGAGTGAGAAGCGCCCCGATCACACCCGCGATCACGCTGATCCCGGCGTAGATCCCGCTGCCCACAATACCTCCCGCACCAGCATACGCCTCCGGGACAAAGCGCGTCTGCGGCGGCAAATCCGCAGCAAGCGTCGTCGCCACGGCAAGCAACAGAAGCCCCACCCCGAACGCCCGTCTGCCCGGAAACCGCCCCACCAGCAGCAGGACTCCGGCTACCACGGCGAGCGGCGCGAGCGCGAAGCCAACCAGTCCCAGAAGGTGCGTCACCGCAAGACGCCCGGCCTCACCCAGAAAAGCACCCCTGCCACTCGCAAACGCCGCCGAGAAGAACAGCCCGGCCACCAGCAGAACGGCTCCGCCCACTTCAGGGCTCGCCGCCCCGCCGAAGCGGTCTCTCAAACCCGGGAAGATCCCAGACCGCCTATTGCGCGTGCCCCTCCGGCCGCCCTTCTTTTGCGACTTCGTCGCCGCACGCCTTCCCTTAGCCATGCCTTCAGTCTAGCGCATAAGCCTATGGTTCAGCGTGAGTCACATTATATGGCGTACGTCTCTAGCTACACCTCAACTATTAGGGGCAGTATGATCGGGCGTTTACGAGTCTTCTCGGAGATAAAGGCCGAGAGATCTTTACGGATCTCGCTCTTCAGCTCGCTCCAATCGGTGATACGGCGGCTGGCGGTACGCTGGAGGGTCTTCTCCACGGTGGCGACGGACTCCTCGACGAGACCGTTAGCGGCTTGAGGGCTCACGAAGCCGCGTGAGATCACATCTGGGGGTCCCAGCAGTTCGCCGCTTTGGGCGTTGATCCGGGCGACGACGATGAACATGCCCTCCTCGGCGAGTTGCTGGCGCTCCCGGATTACGGCGTCGGATGAGTCGGCGAAGCCGCCGCCGTCGACCAGGAACATACCTGAGGAGACGTTCTCCAGACGCCTGGCCTCGCCGTCCTTGAACTGGATGCGGGCGCCGTTTTCCAGGACGAAGACGTTTTCGGGCGGGATGCCCATCGAGACTCCGGTATCCGCATGATGCTTGAGGTGTCGGAACTCGCCGTGCACCGGGATCAGGTACTTCGGTTTGAGCAGGGAGAGGACCAGTTTCTGCTCCTCCTGAGCGGCGTGTCCGGAGACGTGCACCGGAAGCAGAGGGCTGTAGTAGACCTGCGCGCCGCGCTTCATCAGGCCGTTTATGGTGCGCGAGACACCTCGCTCGTTGCCGGGGATAGGGTGCGCGGCGATCACGACGGTGTCCTCGGGCCCGACCTCTATCGTACGGTGGGTACCGTTGGCTATGCGCGAGAGTGCCGCCAGCGGCTCGCCCTGGGAGCCGGTCGTGAGCACGACGATATCCGAGTCCGGGATGCGCCCGATCTCCCGCTGGTCCACGAGCATCTGCTCCGGCAGATCCAGGTATCCGAGCTCGCGCGCGATCTGGACGTTGCGGATCATCGAGCGTCCCGTCACTCCCACCAGCCGGTCGTGCTTCTTTGCGGCCTCGACCACCTGGCTTATGCGGTGGATATGGGAGGCGAAGGAGGCGACGATGATCCTCCCCCGCGCCTCATCGAAGACCCGGTTGAGCGTCTCGCCGACGATACGCTCCGAGGGCACGTAGCCGGGCCGCTCGGAGTTGGTGGAGTCGCCAAAGTACGCGAGCACGCCCTCTTCGCCCAAAGCGGCCAGACGTGCCAGGTCCATCGTCTCGCCCTCTATTGGGGTGAGGTCGATCTTGTAGTCGCCGGAGAAGACGATCAGGCCGGCGTTCGTGCGGATCGCCACGGCGATCGCGTCCGGGATGGAGTGATTGACGTTTACGAACTCCAGACCGAAGCCGCCGAGCCTCTGGGTATCCCCCGCCTTTATCTCGCGCAGGTCGCCCCTTCTTATGCCAAACTCCTGCAGCTTGCTCCGGACGAGCCCGAGCGTGAGCCTCGTGCCGTAGACGGGCACGTTAAACTCTCGCAAGAGGTACGGCAGGGCGCCGACGTGGTCTTCGTGCCCGTGGGTGAGGACGACGCCCTTGAGCTCCCCGGCGTTCTCGCGCAGGTAGGTAAAGTCCGGCAATACAAGGTCTATCCCCGGCATCTCCTCGTCCGGGAACGCCATACCCGCGTCCACCAGAACGATGCCGGAATCCTGGCGCACGGCGGTCATGTTCTTGCCGATCTCCCCCAGTCCTCCGAGAGGGACGACCTGCAAGGTCTTGTTATCCAACAGTTCGGATTACCTCCTTTGACAGACGGTCAGCCCGGGGGGCCCCCCCCCCCCGCCGGCCCCCCCCCCGGGTGGTTTGTT
>JBFLXF010000525.1:0-2574 GCA_040757515.1 Actinomycetota bacterium | reverse complement strand
ACCTCCTCGGACGTGGTGGACACGGCGGGGGCGCTGCGGCTGCGGGACTCTCTGGACCTGATCCGGGCCGAGGCAAAGGCCCTGGCCCTCCAGCTCTGCGAGATGTCGCTCGCGCACCGCGGGACGGTGATGGTGGGCCGCACGCACGGGGTGCACGCGGAGCCGACGGTCTTCGGGCACAAGCTCGCGGTGTGGGCCTTCGAGATGGAGCGCAACCTGGAGAGGCTCGCGCACGCGCGGGAGGTCGCCTCCGTCGGCAAGATCTCGGGCGCGGTCGGGGTCTACGCGAACGTGGACCCGAAGGTGGAGGCGATCGCTTGCGAGGAGTTGGGCATAACCCCGGAGCCCGCCTCGACCCAGGTCGTGCAGCGCGACCGGCACGCGGAGGTCCTCTCGACGCTCGCGATCCTCGCCTCGACGCTGGAGAAGATCGCGCTTGAGATAAGGGGCGCACAGCGCACGGAGATCCGGGAGCTCTCCGAGCCGTTCGGGCGCGGCCAGAAGGGCTCCTCGGCGATGCCCCACAAGCGCAACCCCATCCTCTGCGAGCGCCTCTGCGGGATGGCGCGCCTCATGCGCGGCTACGCGGGCGTGGGCTTCGAGGACAACGCCCTCTGGCAGGAGCGGGATATAAGCCACTCCTCCGCCGAGCGCGTCGTCCTGCCGGACGCCACCATCCTCGCCTACTACATGCTCCGCACCACCGGCCGCGTTCTGCGCGGCCTGACCGTCCACGAGGACCGGATGCGCGAGAACCTGGACCTCGGCGGGGGCATCGTCCACTCCGGGCGCGTGCTGCTCGCGCTCGTGGAGAGGGGGATGAGCCGCGACGAGGCTTACGCGGTGGTGCAGGACGCGGCGCTGCGCGCGTGGGACGGCGAGGGCGGCTTCCGGGAGCTGCTGGCGCAGAAGCGGGAGGTCCGCGAGCGGCTCGGAGAGGACCTCGACGGGCTCTTCGATCCTTCGCACGCGCTGCGCAACGTCGGGGTGGTCTTCGAGCGGGTGGAGAGGCTGAGAGAGAGGCTTGCAGGTGAGTGAGAGGCTGCTGTACGAGGGCAAGGCCAAGAGAGTCTACGCCACGGACGAGCCCGGCGTCCTGATCCAGCGCTACAAGGACGACGCGACGGCCTTCGACGGCAAGAAGCGCGGCTCGTGGAAGGACAAGGGCAGAACCAACGCCACGGTAAGCGCGGCGATCTTCGCCTACCTGGAGGCCCACGGCATCCCGACGCACTTTATCGAGCAGGTGGACGAGACCTCCATAAAGACGCGGAGGCTGGAGATGCTCCCCGTCGAGGTTATCGTGCGCAACGTCGCCGCCGGCTCGCTCGCCAGGCGCATCGGCTACGAGGAGGGCAGGAGGCTCAAGGCCCCGATAGTCGAGCTGTGCTACAAGAGCGACGCTTTGGGCGACCCGATGCTCAACTGGTACCACTTCCGGGAGCTAGGGGTCTCCGACGAGGACCTGGAGTCCTGCGAGGAGCTGGGCCTGAGGGTGAACGCCATCCTTGCTCCCTTCTTCGAGGAGCGGGGCATGATCCTCGTGGATTTCAAGATAGAGGCCGGCAGGGATGCCGGGGGAAACCTCTTGCTGGCGGACGAGATCTCCCCGGACACCTGCCGCCTGTGGGACAAAGAGACCGGCGAGCGGCTGGACAAGGACCGCTTCCGGCGAGATATGGGCGGCCTCGAGGAGGCCTACGCCGACGTCCTGCGTCGCGTCACGCAGACGAGGGGGGCGGCCGATTGAAGGTCCGTGTCCTGGTGCGTCCCAAGGCCGGCATCCTCGACCCGCAGGGCGAGGCGGTAAGGAGCGCGCTCCCGGCGCTCGGATTTACGGGGGTGAAGACGGTGCACGTAGGACGCCTGATCGAGCTGGAGGTCGAGTCCGCCGACGAGGTGGACGCGATGTGCCGCCGCCTGCTCGCGAACCCCACCATCGAGGAGTACGAGTGGGAGGTCCTCGGGTGAGGATAGGCGTAACGATCTTCCCCGGCTCCAACTGCGACCGCGACGCCTTACGCGCCGTCGAGAGGATCGGCGCCGAGCCGGTCGAGCTCTGGCACGCCGACGCCGATCTCAAAGGCTCGGACGCCATCATAGTGCCCGGCGGCTTCTCCTACGGCGACTACCTCCGCCCCGGCGCGATCGCGCGCTTCGCGAGGGTGATGGGACCTCTCGAGGAGTTCGCAAGAGGCGGCGGCCCGGTTCTCGGCGTCTGCAACGGCTTCCAGATCCTCTGCGAGGCGCATCTCCTGCCCGGCGCCCTGCTGCGCAACACGCACATGCGATTCGTCTGCAAACGGGTCCGCACCCGCGTCGAGGCGGCGGACACGACGTGGACGGCGGCCTGCGAGCCGGGCGAGGAGCTGACCCTCCCGGTCGCCCACAACGAGGGCAACTACTTCGCCGACCCCGCGACGCTCGCACGCCTCGAGGAGGAGCGCCGCGTCGTGCTGCGCTATCTGGAGAACCCGAACGGCTCGGCGAACGACATCGCGGGCGTCTGCAGCGAGGCCCGCAACGTGGTGGGCGTGATGCCGCACCCCGAGCGCGTCTCGGACCCGCTGCTCG